>JBCCEO010000367.1:0-7732 GCA_039030255.1 Planctomycetota bacterium
ACCAACACGGAAGTTTTCGAAACCGGTATTAAAGTTGTCGATTTGCTCACACCTTTCGTTCGGGGCGGTAAGGCAGGTTTGTTTGGTGGAGCGGGTCTCGGAAAGACCGTTATTCTGACCGAGTTGATCGCCCGAATTGCAAGTTCTCACGGTGGTTACTCGGTCTTCGCGGGTGTTGGCGAAAGAACACGTGAAGGAACCGACCTGTGGTTGGAAATGCAGGAAACGGAAATCGGTACAACCGGTCGAAACGTCATCGAGCAAACATGCATGCTTTTCGGCCAGATGAATGAGCCTCCGGGTTCTCGTCTTCGAGTCGCTTTGGCTGCTCTGACTATGGCCGAGTACTTCCGGGATTCGACCGGTGCAGACACCCTTTTGTTCGTCGATAACATTTTCCGCTTTTCGCAAGCGGGCTCCGAGGTATCTGCTCTCTTGGGTCGTATGCCATCCGCCGTGGGTTACCAGCCTACGCTGGCAACCGAGATGGGTGCTCTCCAAGAACGAATTACTTCGACGAAGAGCGGTGCTATCACTTCGGTACAAGCTGTTTACGTTCCTGCGGACGACCCGACTGACCCCGCTCCTGCGACGGCGTTTGGCCAGCTGGACGCGTTCATCTACCTCGAGCGTTCAATTTCCGAGAAGGGCATTTACCCTGCGATCGATCCTCTGGCTTCGAACAGTCGTATTCTGGATCCACAGTACGTCGGGGAGCGTCACTACACGATCGCCCGCCGCGTTCAAACGATCCTCCAGCGTTATCGTGAGCTTCAAGATATCATCGCGATTCTCGGTGTTGATGAATTGAGCGAAGAGGACAAGATGGTCGTACACCGTGCTCGTCGTATCGAGCGATTCTTGTCGCAACCGTTCTTGGTCGCTGAAAAGTTCATCGGTCGCCCCGGTGAAATCACGACTATCGACGACACGATTCGCAGCTTTGAAGAAATCTGCGACGGTAAATGGGACCACTTGCCAGAGCAAGCATTCATGTACGTCGGTGCCATCGAGCAGGCAGAAGCACAAGCTAAGAAGATGGCCGAGAAGGCTTAATCGAAGACCATTTCAAAGTTGGAAACTTAATAGGGCAAATCCGGAAAAGCTATGAGCGGTCTGCAGTGCGTTGTTGTTACTCCCGAACAAACTGAGTTGGATGTTTCCGCGCAGTCTGTAACCGTTCCAATGTTTGACGGTGAAATGGGCATCCTGAAAGGGCACAGCCCGCTAGTAGGCCGTTTAGGCTATGGAGTGCTTCGCATTAACGCCGATGGCGGCACGAAAAACTATTTCGTCGAGGGCGGCTTTGTTCAAGTCGACAACGACGTTGTCTCCATCTTGACGGATAAACTAATCGCGATGAGCGAAGTAACCCGCAGTGCTGCTGACGAGGCAATGCAGGCGGCGATGGAAATGCCGACCGACCAACCGGAAGTCGCAGCTGCACGCGAACGGGCCGTCAATCGTGCTCGTGCGATGGCTCGCGCAGCAGGTAGTTAGTGTTTGCCCGCCCAAGCAAGCAAACGATTCTATTCATCTGCGCTCTGGCCTTGGTCGGAGCTTTTCTTTTTTCCCCAGGGCTCTTTTTCTCCAAGATCCCAGCCTTTCGAGACACATACCATTTCTATTACCCACAGATGGTGTGGCTCGACGCTTGCGCTCAACGCGGTGAACTGTTTCCTCAATGGAACCATTGGGAAGGATTAGGAAATTCCACTCCGGGCCAAGTTAGCACGGGACTCTACTATCCGTTCCGCGTTCTTTTTTTCCTCCCTATTTTTTCGCTCGAACAACGACTTGGCCTGTTTCTGTTGACCCATTTCCTGAACTGCGGATTGGGCATGTACTGGGCGGCCAAGCGACTCGAGCTCTCAACTGCCGCTAGCCAACTAGCGGCCTTGGCCTATGCACTATGCTGCCCAGTTCTGTTCCAGCAGAACAACTTGATCTATTTTTGTAGCGCCAGTTGGATCGGGTTCTTCCTCGCCGCTTGGCTCTCACTGCTTCGAGAAAAGGGACCAGCGTGGTGCTGGACTCTCCTTCTCAGTCTTGCTCTCAGCCTGATGCTGCTCAGTGGTGATCCACATACGGCGTTCAATGCCTGTATCTTGGCCTGCATTTCGTTACCCGTTTTGGCCTGGCGCAGACGCGAAGCTGCCTCCACATTGAGATGTACAGCATTTTTCTCTACGGCTCTGGGCTTAATGCTAGTTCTCACTGCAATCCAGTGGATGCCGGCTTGGCGACAAGCGCAGCTGAGCAGCCGCGCTGCGTATTTGCCTGAAACGGTCATGTCGACCGAAGCTTCACTCGATCAGCGAGCATGCATGGAGGTCGCTGAGAGCTTTCAACTGAGCCGACAACGCATTTACGACTTCAGTGAAGCGCCTTGGCATTTCGCTAGTTGTGCCTGGCCCATGATCGCAGGGCACTACCAACCCCAACACTCGCGTTGGATGGACGCGATACCCGCCGAAGGCAGAATGTGGACCCCTTCGCTCTATTTTGGCCTCCTACCACTTGGTCTCCTGTGCTGGGGAATCATCAATGGCCAGCGGAATCATCGATGGCTGCTCTGGCTGCTTGCATTCACATTCCTTCTCTCAATTGGCAACTACTCGCCTATTTGGGCCTTTCGTCAACTACTACTTGCGCTCGGCTTATTCGAAAGCGCGAACAAGTTACCTACCGACGAAAGTCTTTGCCTTTATGGCCTGCTCGCTAATTGGATTCCGCAATACGATGGTTTTCGCTATCCGGCCAAATGGACGGTATGGTTTTGTGCCACCTCCAGCTTGATCGCTGCATGTAATTTCCAAGCTTTTATCGAACAAAAACCTCGGAGTAATTATTGGAAACGAATAAAGCTTGCATTCTGTATATTAAGCGGTGTTGTGGTACTCACCGGCGTATCGATTTGGTTGACTCCGCTCGGCGATTATCTTGAGGCGCAAGTAAGGGACGATCCATGGCTAGGAGAGTTGAATGCCCGAGCCGCAGCACACTCCATTGTCCTGAGTGGTCTCTTGCCTCTTTCTGCCCTGTTCCTGCTTAACAGACTCCCGCCAAGCTGGCCGAAGGCCCAAGTATTCGTTTACGGAACGCTAATTGAGATGTGCCTTGTGGCATGTTGTTGGATGCATTTTGTCGATCCCCCAGATCTGGCCAGCGTGGTTCGCGCTACGCCGGCTGAAGCAAACCTCTGGACGAACATTCTTAAGCCAAAACACAAGGGCAGCGAGCTCTCCGCGCTTCAAATACAACAGCAATTCCTTCTCGGGAAACTGGCCAGCTCCTCTCCACACCGTAGCTTATCTGCAATTCAATCCATCGATCCACTCTGGGTTGAAAAGCTTAAGATCTGGCTTTCTTTACGCGACACTATGCAGCCCGAGCAATTCGAACTCGACGCGGTCCTCGCAAGCCTCGCTGTAACCCATCGGCTGGTCATTGATTCCCAAGAAAGCGAAGTAAGCTACCGATGGCATGAGATCGAGGAACCTTCCGCTCTATGTGAACTTTGGACGATCGACGGCACTGCAAGAATTGACTTGCCGCTCGAATTTGAATGGCAATCGGAGTCTTGCTTGGTTCTGAATGGTTCGGCGCCGGCTCGCAGCAAATTGGTGGTTCGACAATTCAATGACGGCGGATGGACAGTCGATCAGGAACAACTTTCTGTGAATCCTGTGTTAGAATCGCCTTCCTTATTCATCGAGTTCGAAATACCCGCAGGCCAATTCAATGTTCAAATTCACCGCAAATGGCTCTGGTAAAAACAAGAACATCCTTTGGCCACAAATGACTCTGCTCTGTTCCGTTGCGTTTTATACAACGCATTGCTCTCTGGCCAATGCTCAAACACAAGCAGAGAAACCAAAGCAGGTTTCGTTCCAGTCGGAGAAACTCGAGTCAGCGGGAGACATCGCGTCAGAGATGGTGGCTGGTATGGACCGCTTCTTGCTCAGGAAAATCGAGCAATCCTCTAAACAAAGAAAAGCATACTGGAAGAAAGGGTCCGAGGGAAATACGGACCAGTTTCTAGCCGACAACCGCAAGAAACTTTCCGAAATACTTGGAGTTCCTGAATCCGAACGCTGCAAATCGCCCAGGGTTACGATACAGCGTGAGCTCGACGAGCAAACAGAAAACCAAGAAAACGCTCTTTCGCTGCGACACGTCGCTTGGCCAGCCTTGCGTGACCCCCGACCTGGATTTGAATCGCTATGTTCGATCCACGGCGAAGGCCTGCTTTTGTCCTCTGTAGAGTCCCGTCGCGGGACTGTTATTGTTCTGCCGGATGTAGATTGTTCGCCGGAACGCGCCTGCGGAATCGCCCCGGGACTCGCCGAAGAAAAGCAAATCGCCCGACAACTTGCAAGGCATGGTTACCAAGTCGTTGTCCCTTGTCTCATTTCGCGAGACAGGATTTCAGGACGTCACAAAAACAATCTAACGCAACGTGAATTCTTGCATCGCTCCGCCTTTGAGCTAGGAAGGTTGCTTTCTGGATACGAGATTCAAAAAGTCCTCGCTCTAGTCGATGCTATCGATGAGGGGCAATCTATCACGCTCATTGGCCAAGGCGAAGGAGGTAGGTTGGCGTTGTTTGCCGCCGCGCTGGATGAACGAATTGACCAAACGGTAGTTGTTGGATCCTTTGGATCGCTAGAGAACATTTGGCGAGAGCCGCTTGATCGCACGATTTTTGGCTTACTGAATTACTTTGATGCCTCAGACCTAGCAGGCATGATAGCTCCAAGACAACTTGTCATTGGAACATTTGATTATCAAAGCTCTAGATTTTCGGGGCAGGGCGGGGCCGCACCCGCAGAAATTCTCCAGCCTGACGCAAAATTGCTCAAGGAAGAAGTAGAAGCAGCAACAGAACACTTTGCAACAAACAATCTGCAACTTACGACCAGCTGGAGAGAAACCCTACAAACGATTGTCCACAATGAAGAAGACGATACAAACGATTCCAGAGCTCTATCCGCCTCAGTTCTCGACTTTGAACAAAATGATGCTGAATTCGTTTCTCAACGCCAAGAAAGACAATTTCTAGAGATCGACCGGCACAATCAACTGTTGTTGGCCGAAAGTAGCTTTGTTCGGGAGCAACGCTTTGCCAATCTTGACTTTAGCTCTGTTGAAGCCTACTCCAAAGCGACGAAGTCGCATCGAGAGTTCTTTCGCGAGCGAGTCATTGGTTCCTTTCCAGATAAGCTCATTCAGCCAGCTCCGCGCAGCCGTGCGAGCTGGGAGAGTGACAAATGGACTGGTCATGAAGTCGTCTTGGACGTTTTCCCCGATGTGATTGCATATGGAGTTTTATTGCTTCCCAAAGACCTTGAACCTGGAGAAAAACGCCCGGTTGTTGTTTGCCAACATGGCTTGGAAGGAAGACCAACCGACACCTTCGTAGGCGACCATCGCGCCTATCATGACTTTGCTGCAAAAATTTGCAATCGAGGATTTATCGTCTTTGCACCGCAGAATCCATACATCTTTCGCGACCGCTTTCGAACGCTACAGCGCAAGGCAAACTCCATTGGCAAGACTCTGTTCTCTTTGATCGTGCCCCAGCATCAGCAAATCGTGAATTGGCTCAAGGAGTTGGAATTTGTCGACCAAGACAGAATCGCGTTTTACGGATTGAGTTACGGGGGCAAATCCGCTATGCGAATCCCAGCCCTTGTGGAGGATTACTGCCTTTCCATATGCTCGGCGGATTTCAACGAATGGGTACTAAAGAATGCCAGTACACGTCACCGCTTTAGCTACGTGTGGACGGGCGAGTATGAGATCTTCGAGTGGAATCTAGGAAGCACTTTCAACTACTACGAGATGGCGGCTCTCATTTGCCCAAGGCCCTTTATGGTCGAACGTGGACATTTTGACGGTGTTGGCAAAGATGAGTGGGTTGCTTTTGAGTACGCCAAAGTCAGGCATCTTTATGCAGCGAAGTTGGGAATCGCTGATCGCACTGAAATTGAATGGTTTGCGGGCCCACACACGATCCATGGCCAAGGCACTTTTGCGTTCCTTCACAAACACCTCCGTTTTCCGCCTCGCTAACCGGCCAACAAGCGTTCGCCCAGACAATTCGACTAGCGTCCAGGTCCTGTAAAATCGAATCTAAAGGCTCAGTTTCCCTGTTTGTCCGAACCATGGCACAAGATTTCGCAGAAAAGTATTTTTTTCAGTGAGGTCATTTTTTGGGAATAGGTTGACGGCGCAAGGTGTCTTATTCCTCAAATGCATGACGCATCCGTAATTCGCAAGTTTAATTGTTGTGCAGCAAAATAAATCGAATGGTTGAACCAGAATTCCTAGTTTGCCAGATTTCTCTTGCATAGCACGAATCAGTTCGAGAAAGAAAATGAAACTACTAAAGTACTTTGCCGTTGCCTGTCTGCTCTTGCCTGCAATCGGTTGCGCGGACCCCAACATGACGCCTGTTCCACCAGAAAACACCTCACAGTCACCAGTAACTAGGCAACAAGAAGGTGGCGGTGACTCGGATACTACAGACACCGTAGAGCCAGTTGGAGATGTCGAATAGCGCCCACCCGCTTTAACAAAACGAAATAAAATCAACAGGACTTGTGACGACAAGTCCTGTTGATTCGTTCTGAGCTTCTCGTCTATTCGGACTCGAGCAAAAACTTATTGCGATTGGAAAACTTCATGAGCAAAATTGCTGCAGTCATTCTTTGCCTTCTAACTCTGCTTTCGAGCGGATGTAGCTTTGCTTTGATAGAGACTCCTATTGGTGAGACTTTAAGTATTAAAGAAAAGCGGGCGTTTGAAGGAAACTGGCTTACCAACGACGGTGAACTATTGCGGATCACCATTGGTTCCAACGGTGAATTGGTGGCTGGCGGAATCGAGTTCAACGAAGATAAAAACAAGTTCACTGCGAAGACGCATAAATTCGTCACGCGAAAAGTCGGCGACGTATCGTATTTCTATTTTCGCATGAAGAAGCACGGCTATCTCTTCTTTCGCGTTGAATCGGAAGACGAGGACACATTGGAACTCTTCACCGCAGACATCGAGAAATTCGGGCAGTCCGTTGAGTCAGGCGAGCTAGACGGAAAAATCTTGAAGCGTGGAAAAGATAAGGACAAATCTGACGTGATCCTGTCCGTCGCAGACCCGAGTTCCACGGATTCCAAACTTTATCAGATACTCGCAGCTAAGGATCGCAACGACTGGTTCGAAGAGGAATCAGTGACCTACCACCGCTTCAAGAGGAATTAGCTTTCCAGTTGCAGCGTTCAAAACCAGAAACAGGCGGCTAAAAGAAAAGGGAGTGAAGGTGCTGGGACTCGAACCCAGGACCCACGGATTAAAAGTCCGATGCTCTACCAACTGAGCTACACCTCCAACCCTGCGAGCAGCACTCGCGAAGAATCGACAACTTTACCAAAGAGCCGGATTTTTCGAAAGGTGCATGAATCCAAGCAGATTGAGATATTCGCAGAGGATTGCCTGTAAAACTTGCAAAACTGCAAAAGTTGCCCTGCGAATGTCTTCCTTGGCGGAGAGGCTGACCGTATTTGATGGTCTTCTTTCGCTGCTATGAAGGGTACTTGGTCAAGTGGTTGATACGGTTTTTTGCTGAAAGTTCCGATCTGCATCGCAAGCTGCTATTCGATCGTGCCGGTTTTGGCCTGCAGATCATGTAACGAAGTTCGCTGCGCGAATCGGTGGTTTAGTGAGAACC
>JBCCEO010000368.1:0-7725 GCA_039030255.1 Planctomycetota bacterium
ACAAGTTACAGTACCCACTCAAAACTGGTGGTGGGTTGCATATCCTGGGCCTTGACATAGCCGGCGGTGAGAATCCGAAAACCGATGAGTATGAAGTTACCTACACATTGCCTCGCGGCAAAATCTCTGCTGTCAAACTGGACGCACTTCGGCACCCGAGCATGACGGCTGGAGGCCTAGCACGTTCGGACAGCGGCAATTTTGTCCTGACGAATCTGTCACTTGATTTGCTTTCCGAGGACGGCACAAGAACACCACTCTCCATCGCCAAGGCTCGGGCAACCTTCGAGCAAGGCGGGCATAAAGTCACAAACACTCTTGATAACGATCCCAAATCGGGTTGGGCGGTTTGGAATGGAAAGAAAGTCGATCGTGATCATTCGGCTGTGTTCGAGTTGAAGGAAGCAGTTCAGGTATCAAAGCAAACGCGACTGAAAGTCAAGCTGGAATTCAATTCAGTTCACGCCAGCCATCACATGGGCCAATTTCGACTTTCCGCCTCGTCCAAGGCAGAAGCCCCCCTCGAGGATGCAGCGCAGGACCTGCAGTTGGCGATTCGTACGGCCAAGGATAAGCGAACAGAGAAACAGCGTGCGTTGATCGCCGCAGCGTTTTTCGAATCCGACACAAAGCTCGCAGAGTTGCAGAAACGCGAGGCGAATCAGAAGAAGTCGTTGGATGGATTGAAGAAATCGTTGCCGAAAGTCATGGTGCTGAAGGATCAAGACAAGCGGCGATCGACCTTTATTCTCACGCGTGGACTCTACAATCAAAAAGGCGACGAAGTCACAGCGCGAACGCCCCAGTTTCTGCATGGTCTGGCTGACGCCGGTGCGGACGAATCCGCTTCGCCACGCCGATTGGAATTGGCCAACTGGCTTGTCTCCCGCGACAATCCATTGACGGCCCGCGTGACAGTAAACCGCTTTTGGCAAATGCTCTTCGGAATGGGCTTAGTCAAAACCACCGAAGACTTCGGCGTACAAGCCGAATATCCCATTCAGCCTGAACTGCTCGATTGGTTGGCGGTGGAGTTCATCGAATCGGGCTGGGATGTCAAACACTTGCTGACTTTGATTCTGACCAGCGAAGCGTATCAACGCAGCTCGAGTATCGCTACGCCGGAAGTTTTGCAACAGGACCCTGACAATCGCTACTTCGCCCGTGGCCCACGATATCGTCTGCCTTCTTGGATGCTGCACGATCAAGCGCTGGCAATAGCAGGTCTCCTCAATCGCGAACAAGGTGGTCCATCCGTTTTTCCGTATCAGCCCGAAGGAATTTGGAAGGAAGCCACGTTTGGTAAGAAATCTTATCGAGTCGGCGGCGAGCAAGAGCTGTATCGCCGCAGTCTTTACACGTACTGGCGTCGAATCATTGGACCGACGATGTTTTTCGATACGGCCAAACGCCAAGTATGCGAAGTGAAGCCACTTCGGACCAACACGCCCATGCACGCCTTGACGACGCTCAACGAATTCGCCTATGTCGAGTCCGCCAAGGCGCTGGCAAGATTGTGCATGAGCTGTGACGACCAAGACGCCTCGAGGCTACAGTGGATGTCGAAGCGTGTTTTGTGCCGCGAGCTGAGTGAGGAGGAAGCCGCGATATGGCAGCGTAGTCTTGAGCGTGCCAAAGCATACTATGGCTCGCACTCCGACGAAGCAAAATTACTGCTCAAGGATTCCCCATTGCCTGAGAACACGACGCCGGAAGAGCTGGCGGCCTGGACCAGCATCTGCCTGAATGCTCTCAACCTGGACGAGACGCTGAGCAAGGAATAAGAGCAAACGATGTCGAAAACTGGCAACAAACCGAACACCGATAGCTGGCAAGTGCTTGATCTGTCTGCCGACGCTCCGATTCGAGAGCATCAGCTTGGTTTGAATCGTCGTCATTTTTTTGGAAAGAGTGCGCTTGGCATTGGTACAGCTGCCTTGGCGTCGCTTCTCCAAAAAGAGGGCGCAGCGTCGGAAAAGCAGAATTCCGAAACCTCGCATTCCGGGTTGGCGGGCTTGCCGCATTTTGCTCCCAAGGCGAAACGCGTCATCTACCTTTTCCAAAATGGGGCTCCGACTCACGTCGATTTATTTGACTATAAGCCGCTGATCTATGATTTGCACGGCAAATCCATTCCGGATTCCTTTGTGCAAGGCAAGCGTTTCAGTACGATGACTGGCAACGCCAGTGGCAAACTGATGCTATCG
Source organism: Planctomycetota bacterium (assembly GCA_039030255.1). Lineage (GTDB taxonomy): Bacteria > Planctomycetota > Planctomycetia > Pirellulales > Pirellulaceae > Aureliella. The sequence goes on from JBCCEO010000368.1 coordinate 2,208, forward strand.
CCAGTGGAACCATTTTCCCAACACGGGCAATCAGGAGCCTGGGTCAGTGCGTTCATGCCGCATACCGCTGGTATCGCAGACGAGGTTTGCTTTATCAAAAGCATGCACACCGAGGCGGTAAACCATGCGCCTGCGATTTCATTTTTGTTGAGCGGTGCCGAGATTCCAGGACGTCCGACCATGGGTGCCTGGCTGAACTATGGCCTGGGATCTCCCGTTGAGAATCTACCTGGCTTCGTAGTGATGACTTCGATCAGCAAGGGGACAACCTGCGGACAGATTTTCTACGATTTTTATTGGGGTTCTGGGTTTCTGCCCAGCCGTTATCAAGGAGCAAGATTCCGCGGTAGTCGCGATCCCGTGCTATACCTAAACAATCCTTCGGGGATCTCGCGAGAGCTGCGTCGCGAAATGTTAGACGACTTGGCGCAGCTCAACGAACTCAAGTTTCAGTCGGTAGGCGACCCAGAGATTCAAACTCGGATTTCCCAGTATGAGATGGCCTACCAGATGCAGACTTCCGTGCCGGATCTAACGGACTTCTCGGATGAACCTCAGCATGTGCTGGACATGTACGGTCCACTAGTCAACGAGCCAGGTTCCTTTGCGTATAACTGTTTGATGGCACGGCGTTTGGCCGAGCGTGGCGTCCCCTTTGTGCAGTGCATGCATGCAGGCTGGGACCAACACAATAGCTTGACAACAGAACTTTATAACCAGTGCCGTGATACCGACCAGCCGAGCGCTGCTTTGGTTCGAGATTTGAAGATGCGTGGGATGCTAGACGATACGCTCGTGATTTGGGGTGGTGAATTTGGCCGCACGCCCTTCATTCAAGGCGATTTGAATAACCGTCCTCGCTGGGGTCGCGACCACCATCCCTACGCCTTTACGGTTTGGATAGCAGGCGGAGGAGTCAAGCCGGGCATCACGCATGGTGCTTCGGACGAATTGGCATTCAACGCAGTCGAAAATAAAGTCCACGTACATGACTTTCAGGCGACTCTGTTGCACTTGCTTGGGATTGACCACGAGCTGCTGACTTATCGTTTCCAAGGCCGCTACTTCCGGCTCACCGACGTGCATGGCCATGTTGTGCACGACATCCTGGCTTAAGGCGGTCGAATTAATGTGATCGTTCGATTCGCATCGATCAATTACGCTCGTGAAAATCAGACCTAAGCTCTTGCAAGAGCTTCTTAAGCGTGGCTAGCTCCAGTCCGGTCTTGTTGGAAATATCTTTCTTGAGCCAAAACCGGGCAGCCTGTATCGCTGCGGCTTTCAATTGCGAGTCCTGGGTTGATTCACTCAACTTTTTCCATGCCTCGAAGATTTTGCCGGTATCCTGGCCTTTTTCTACAACATCTGCGGCGGATGTCGCACTGTCCAATTTAGCCAGAGCCTTAAGATCCGGGTCATCTCCCTTAGCTAATAGAGGCAGTCCTTCATTCCATTTACCGCGAACAAAGGTCAGATAGTATCCGGCTTTTCGGCACGCCTCAGGATTATTCGCATCGCGAGTTAGAAGATCCAAAGAATCGCGAGCCTCTTCGTAAGCAGGCAAGATCAGCATCAGCTCCTCGCGTTTGCGTTTGATTGCTTTCGCTCCAGCAGGCTCGTTGGACTGAGCCCGCAGCTCAAACGCCATGTGGTAGAAAGAGACCGCGTAGCTAATTTTTTCTCCCGTTTCGGCCTCATCACCAAGCCTTTCCGACCACGCCGACCAAAGTAGCCTTGCTTTGCGAGGAATCCCCTTGGCCATCGCCTGCCGCATCACTTGCCCGGAGAGTCGCAACCTTGGCACAACGTAAGTTGCAGCAAGCATCGTGACAGCTTGTTGACATGACTTCTGGTCAGCCTCTTGTACCCCTAGTTCAAGTACTTGTTTCAGGACTGCGTACTGCACCGTTTTATCGGATTCTTCCTTGGCGATCCGGAGCAATGAAAGAGCAGTCGTCTGAGCGTCCATGACATTTTTAACACGTTCCGTTGCCGCCTGCAGAGCTGCTCCCGTTGGCACATCTAGCCTGCCGCCTTTGCCACTCGTTGGCAAGGATGCATTTGTCTCCGGCGACGGCATACGAGTCTTTTGAATCGTGTCGAGCAAGCAAGTCACAAGTTTCTTTTCACCTAGCCCACTTCCGACTACCAAGCTCTTTGCTTTGCGCAACCAAACCATGGATGTAACGCCACCAGAAATTGGATAGTCCAATTGTTGTATGGAATTATCTAGAAAATCCCAATGGACAATCTTTCGATGCCAGCCGCTAATCAACGCGGAACGGCCATCATCTAGGAAAACAAGGCCAGAGGCTTTTTCTTGATTGAATTGCATGCTGGCGATTGGTTTGAAGGTCGCCAAATCCCAGATCTCAGCAAGTCCCTTTTGAGTGATGAATCCCAAGCGTTTTCCGTCATCGGAAATTGCAATCACATAGATCTGATTCGCAGCCTCTTGAAGTACCCGTACGGTTTTTAACGATTTATAGTCGCGGAGCTCGAGTTTATAACGATGCGTCTGTTTCGGCCCAGTCAGCGTGCCACAGGAAACGAATTGCTTGCCTCCTGGCAGCATTTGGATGGCCGTTGTGAAAGCGAAATCCGTTTCGACCTCCTGCATTAACCGCCCACTCACCATATTCCATTTGCAAATTCTGGGATTACCCCCAGTCGTCAGACACTCAAGCTCAGTGGGATGAGCTGCAACTTTCCAAGCCCAACGCTTCTCGTCTCCCTTCGAGAGGAGCTTGCCGTCCGGTAGGGACCAAAAACAAGGATAACGTTGGGACCCGACTGTAACCAAGAGCTTTGAATTCGACGCAAATGCCAGATCGACAACCGAGCCCTGAGATTTATCAATTTCTTGCATCGGCTCCAAGCGATCTGTTGGAAGCAACTGAAAGCCAGCGTCAGTTCCGACTGCTAGAAAGCTTGAGTTCGGAGAAACACCGATACTGCGCACTGACTCGGTGATAAAGTCGAGGTGTTCTGAAACTTGTAGTTCAACTTTACTGCTACTTTTCGTTTGACCAAAGGAAAACGACGCGTAACCGAAAAAGATGAGCAGAGAAAGATTCAAAGCCGAACGCATGCTTCCAGCTCCCGTGTACAAATTGCCCGCAATTCGATTTTTGTGCGCGGGCTGTGAATACTGAGGAGTCTATTGTAGCGATTCGGTTTGGCGTTGCCCAAAACGACAGGCCCAAAACGCAGTGCAAATCAGACAAATCTGCGCAGAGTATTTGCACTCAGCGCGAGCGAGGTGAATCTCCAGTGGTTCGCAATTGCAGACCCAACCGCTACTTGCTTTCGCCTCCTGCGGATATGCGGTTTTTTAAATGACCAGGATTGCTGCATCATCAAAACGAGCGCAGATCCAAACCGCCGCAAATCCAAACGGCGCTGAGATACTTAGCAAGATTGCAACCAGCGGGGGCTCGAGCTAAGCCGCGGTTTTTTCTTCTTCTTCGCTTGTAGCGGAGGCAAGGTGTGCGGGTTCAGGCTTCACATTCTTGCGATTTGCAGCCCGCCGCCAAAGTTCGACAATCGACGAAGTCAGAGATAGTCGCACCACGTCTCGATAAAGCGAATCAGGCGGCAGGTTCTCCATCAGCCGACGATGAGCAATTCCCAAGTTATGATAGGGCATGCTTGGGAAAAGGTGGTGCGTTGCGTGATACCGCGTCCCAACCGGACCCCACAATTCGGTAAACCAGGGTCGATGCGGATAGTCAGCTGTATCGACAAGTTGTTCTTCAAAGGTTAACTCACGCCCGTCGCCGGTCCAACGATGTGCACCTAGAGTTCGTACATTGTTGATGACGATCAGAACGACCGCGACACAGTATCCTTTGATCAGTGGAATGCCGCCTTGCAACAACCCAAAGGTTCCAAAACTGGCACACCACAAGAAGCAAAGAACTTCTTGCATTCGCATGATCTTGTGCGCTTCTTTTCCAAAGTCCCCACGCAAGTAGAAAATGTCGATGATCATGCTGCTAGCCCGCTTTTCCACCCAATTTCGAAAAGGAGGAAAGACCCATGCTATAGGCGTCATCACTAGGAAGCGCATGAAGGCCGCAACTGGAACAACCAGTGCCGCGACAACGAAGAGTGCTAGGTTTGCTGGATGACGGTGACTGAGGTCCAGATACTCGCCGTCTCGATCTGTGCCATAATGTTTGCGACGATGGTGATCTACGTGCGGGTAGTACAGGAAAGAAGGGATCAGGAATGGAATCCCGCATAGCAAATTCCAGGTCACGCGGAAGGCCGTGAAGCCTTGTCTGGGCAAGTGCACTAGCTCGTGAATGAACATCGCTGCACGCATGTAGAGAATCGCAACGAGCGTAAACAGACCAAGTTGAATTGCGTAAAGTGCGGGTCCTTGCAAGAACAGTCCTACGCGATCCATTGCTGCAAAGGCGGTATGCCCAACGATGATCGTCGACAAGAAATCAATCCAATAAATCTTTGGATTGGGTTTGTTGAGATCCTTAACGAGTGATTTCGCTTCCGGAATGGAAAAGCGGTTACTCAATGTAGAGGACATACCAGCACCTAACGACTATTCGACAACGGGATGGAAGCGTTTTCCAAACCGCAGATAGATTGCCCAAATTCATATTAAATTATTTTTGGTTTTCGGCTCCCCGCAAGGGCTAGTTTTGACGGTTTCTTGTTGTGCGGCAAAACTTTACTATCCTTACTAAACGTTGGCGTGAAGGTCCATCCAACTTTCCATAACCGATTAGGCTTGCAATCCAGCTAGGAAAAACATGAATCTACCGACCGCATCTGAGTTGAAAGCCAAGAAATGCCTACCCTGCGAAGGTGGAGTGGAGCCATTTTCCTTGGAGAAATCGCAAAAGCAACTCGAACAACTCCCCAAATGGGTGATTAGCGAGGATGGTAAGTGGATTTCTCGTAAGTGGATGATGAAAAACTTTGTCGAAGCGCTCGAGTTTATCAACAAAGTCGGTCAAATCGCCGAGGATGACGCCCACCATCCCGATATCCATCTGACAGGCTACCGTCAGCTCAAAATCGAGATTTCGACCCATGCCATCAGCGGTTTGAGCGAAAACGACTTCATTCTGGCTGCTAAGATTGACGCCGCTGCCGAGGCCTAAACTTTAGCAACCGGACCGCCGCGAGCTGGTTTCTGCTTTTTTTCGCGCCCATCACCATTTGCAACTAGCGAGTATTGAATTGCATCGCATCGCGATCATCGGCGGAGGTGTCACCGGCATCGCAGCAGCCCTGGAGCTTTCGAAGCATCCGACAGTCAGTTTCCATCTTTTTGAAAGTAGCGATCGACTTGGCGGCGTGCTCGAGACGGACCACGTGGGCGACTTTTTGATTGAGCGAAGTGCAGACAACTTTGCCACGCTACAGCCAGCGGCCCTGCAGACGGAATGCATCATCGATGTGCATCTAAAGCCTTGACCCCTAGCGCTGTGCGAGTCGAACCCTTGATACACTGACTCAATGCCAGCCAATGGAGACAAGGCAAGCG
>JBCCEO010000369.1:0-7686 GCA_039030255.1 Planctomycetota bacterium
CGCCAAACAAAGCTCGACAACACCAAGGTTCGAAGCGAAATGCGCCGTTCGAATACTAAGAAGTCCGCAAAGAACATCGCGGATTTCGTTAGCTACTTGTTCCAGTTCTTGAAGACTCATCGAGTGCAGGTCACGGGCCGACTCGATATTCTCTAGCAGCTTTGTCATCTAAGTCCCTATGAATTTCTCTGGCCGACGAATTCTGCCAACTCTGTCAATTCGTTTGCCTCATTTCCAAAAACCGCAACTGCCTTTTGGGCTTCACGGATCAGATCCTGGGCGAGTTGTTTTGATGCAGTGAGTCCAAGCAGATTGGGGTATGTAAGTTTTCCTGAGAAATCGTCTTTACGTGTCATTTTGCCCATTTGTTCGACGGAAGCTTCGACGTCAAGGCAATCATCTACGATTTGAAAAGCGAGTCCAATGCAGTGTCCAAATTGACCAAGCACTGCTATCTGTTCATCGTTGGCACCGCCAATTACACCCCCTAATTGTAAACTGACGACAATCAGGGCGCCTGTTTTTCGGAGGTGAATGTTTTTCAAGAACTCGGCTGAGCCCAATTCCGGATTTTGCCCAAATCGGCCTTCTGCTGCCAGATCGTCTGCCTGCCCGCCCACCAAATAGCGACTTCCCGCCGATTTGGCTAGCATTTGGCAGCAGCGGGCGGCAGTTTCTGGCTCTAGCTGGTTACATAGTACCTCTATTGCCAGCATTTGGAGACTGTCGCCAGCCAAGATCGCGGTCGCTTCATCGAACTGCTTGTGGCAAGTCGGTTTTCCGCGTCGCAAATCGTCATCATCCATGGCGGGCAGGTCGTCATGGATCAATGAATAAACATGAATGAATTCTACCGCACATGCCGCAGGCAGGGCTTTTTTCCAGTCCTGTCCAAGTGCTTTGCATGCCAATAGAGCGAGCAAGGGGCGGAGCCGTTTTCCGGGAGACAGAACGCTGTAGCGAATCGCCTCCCGTAATCGCTTGGGGCAACCATCGCCAATCTGCGTATGTAAATCCAAAGCCTGCTCGATCGACTCTCGAAGTTCTAGATGTTTGGAGGCAAAGGAAGAAGCCATGTTGATTCCAATTCGAAGGACTTAAAAGAGTCCGCCCTTATCCTCTGAGGATTGGGCGCTACGTTTTTTGCTTCGCGATTTCTGCTTTTCTTCCAAGGAGCCCTCTTGTGAAGAAGTTTCCAAAGGTTCTGAAACTGGGTTTCCGTCGGCATCTACGCCGCTAAGGATTTCTACTCGCCGTTCCGCGTGCGCAAGTTTGGTGTGACAGATCTTCATCAATCCAATCGCGGATTGGTATTCCTCCAAGGCTTTCTCCAGCGAACCGCCACCCTGTTCCAAACGCCGAACGATCGCTTCTAATTCGTGCAAAGCCTCTTCAAACTCCGGCTCTGGTTCTGCTTCTACGTTTTTCTTTTTCTTTGGCATTACAAACAACCCGCAATAAGAGCGGCTACTGGGACGCAGCGAGCCCGAACAAAATACCGGCAAAGGGTAAATTATCGTCACAAGCGGCAATTAGCCTAGGGCCTTGAAATAGTCGTGTCCCAGATCGGGTGGGGGTCTTTGACGCCCCCCTAATTCAAATCTATGAAATTCTGTTCCTCCCTTTTATTTTACGAGAAGAGCAGATGACAGCTCCATATAGCAACGAAGAGATCAAAGACTGGGCAGAGTCACTCCGGGATCAAGTCAGCAGAATTTCAGGACGCAAAAAGGGCGGAAACGCTGGGTTCAGCGCCGAGCTCAAGGGTGATCTCCTCGACGCGATCGACATTCTCGTCGATCAAGCATCCGAGGATATCGCTCCCGATCCAATTACAGAAGCACTTGAAAAAGTAGAGAAGCAGGTCCATGCCTCTATCAAGTCGCAGGAAGAGGCGTTCCGCAGCTCGAGCGAAAGCATTCTGGCCTCGCTGGCGGAGAGCATTATCAAAAGTTCGCTTCAAGAACAGCTCGAAGCGTTTGTCGTTAGGAGTGATCAATCTGCGGACAAGGCTTCCAAAGCTCTGGGATTGATCGAGGACTCGTGGAGCAACCAACGCGAGCAATTTAGTGAACTTTGCGAAAGCTTCCAAAGTCAGGAAGCAGAAACGGATCTCTGGCAAGCAAACTTGACCGAGTCTTCGCAACAAACCAACTCAGCCATCGCAGGTTTGCGCGACGAACTTGAGAGCCTGCGCATTGAACAGCAGAATCTTCGCCAAGCTGACTCGAGTGACAGACTGCTCGATGAAATCGCCCGCGTCAACGGCGAAGCTCGCGAAGCTGAACAGGGTTTACGCGCCCAGCTAAATGAAGCGCTCCAGGAGAACCGAATGCTGGCCCTGCGGCAACGCGATCTGGAGTCCCAAATCTTAGAACTCGAAACGCTGACAGAAAAGTTACAAGCGACTAGTCAGTCTGTCGAAGCAGAAAATCGTAGCCTACAAGCCACAATTATTGAGCAAGAAAAGCAAGTCGATATTTATCGTGGCCGCTGCGACGAGGCACAGCAGAGTTCGGAGGAGTTCGAAGCTCAATTGGCTGAACGACAATTCCAATTGGAACAAGCCAGCGAGCGCCACGCATCTGCAAACACGTCTTTGGCCGGCCTAGAGCAACAAAACGTTGAATTGCGAGCGAGTTTGGGCCGTCTCCAAGAAGAGAATGCAGCACTCCTCGACCAGCAGCCAAAGTCGTCAGAACAGTTGAGCTTGGAAGTGCGAAATGAAAGCCTTGAATCCAAGAATCAGGAATTGGAACGCATTAACGAAGAACTGGAACGCGGAAATCTGGACTTGGAATCTCAGCTTCGTGATCTTGCAGAGAACACAACCCAGGGAAGCTCCGCAAGCGACCTTGGAACGGCAATCGAGCGCGAAGACTTGATGCAGCAGATCGAGAATTTGCAGCAAGAAAATGATCGGCTCGAATCCGCAGTTGCGGACACCGATGCCGCCGAAGAATTAGCTCGCTTGCAATCTGAGCTTGCGGAGGCTCAGCAGTTGCTCGAATCTGCCGCAGAGAACGGCCATAGCGAAAAATTGGATTCTGATCATATAGATGAATTGGAGCAAATGCTCAGCCACTCCCAAGAGGAACTTGAGATTCTAAAGAATCAGAATTCCGATCTAGCCGCTCAGCTTGCAAAGCAACAAGTTCTAAACTCAAGCAGCGAAGCGCACTTTGCTTGTGACGAGGAAAACCTGACATGGGAAGATCGCAAGCGTTTGATTATGCAGCAACTCGCCGATGAAGATGATGAGCAAGAAGCTGGGCATCGCGCTGAAATCGAACAGATTCTCGCATCTACCGAACAGGCACTGGAACATAAGACACGCGAGATAGAAGAACTGCGAGAGCAACTCCAGGCTGGTGGCGCAGCGGAGGTTGACGCGGTGCAGCAGGACGAGGCGGTCCAAGAGGAGTTGAATAGGCTCAAGCAGATCGAAGCTGAATGGGAAGAAAAACTACGACAAGCTGAAATTGACCTATCTGCCGAACGAGCCAAACTGGCTCGAGAACGAAGCGAGCTAGAGGAAGAACTTACTGGGATTCGCAAGGATAAGGATGAGGGCGCGAAGAATCGCAAATGGTTGGATCACTTGGGTCTGCGGGAGGAAGCGAAAAACGGCTAAACGTGCTTCGCACAGCTTAGTACACTAGAAGAGTTGCGAAAGGGAGGAATGTCTTCGCTGATGGGGGCATTGCTCCCTTATTCCATGGTCCACGCCTAGAAACAGAGCCTTTTTTGTGTGCGGATCGGCCGCTTTTTCAAGGTTCAGCCAAGAAAAGCCACCCAAGAATGAAAATTAGCTCCATACCGCAGCTCTATCGCAATCTTCGCCGGTGGCAGGAGATCATCGCTATCCTACGGCGATACGGTTTGGCAGATTGGTTGAGCCAGCTCAAGTTTGATTTTATCAGGGACTGGATCAAGGACGATCAGGGCGTTCCGCTGGCCAGCTACTCCCGCGAGAAGCGAATTCGCTTGGCACTAACTGATCTTGGGCCGACCTTTATCAAACTTGGCCAAGTCCTTAGCCTGCGGCCGGATCTTATTGGCCCCGAATTGGCCGCCGAGTTGACTTCGTTGCAATCCGATGTTCCCGCTGATGGTCCCGAGGCGGTGCGCAAGATTATCGAAGAAGAAATGGGAGCGCCTGTAGAGGAAGTCTTTCTCGAATTTAATGACAAAGCCATCGCTTCTGCTTCGATTGGTCAGGTGCACCTGGCCAAATTGAAAGATGGTTCTCGCGTGGTCGTCAAAGTCCAACACGCGGATATTCAAGACAAGGTCAACGAAGACTTGGAGGTAATGGCTGGACTTGCGACACTGGCAAACCACATTCCGGACTTGGAAGTTTGGAAACCCACTGTCTTGGTAGAGCAGCTTTCGCGTTCGCTGCGTAGGGAATTGGATTTCAATCGCGAGCTGCAAAATCTGCAGCTCTTTCGAAGACTGTTTGATCATGTGGACGGCTTGATCGTCCCGCAGCCATATCCCGAGTTTTCCAGTTCACGCGTGCTGACGATGGACTTGATCGAAGGCACCTCAGTACGCGAGCTCGCCGAATCGCCGGAAAGCAATCAAGAAAACGGCCAGAAATTGGCCAAGTTGGCCGCCGAAGTCTACGTGGAAATGATCTTTATGCAGGGCGTTTACCATGCAGATCCACATCCAGGAAACGTTCTAGTTGCCGATGAAGTCAAGCTAGGCTTGCTCGATTTTGGCATGGTCGGGCGTATCGACGATCGACTGCGCGAAGCAATTCAAGAAATGCTGCTTGCAGTCGCGACGCGTGATGCGTCCTTGCTGACTACTCTCATCAAACGAGTGGGAAACACGCCTCCACGATTAGATGAGAGTATCTTGTCGATCGACGTTGCCGACTTGGTTGCAACCTACGGCTCGCAGCCTCTAGAGAGTTTTGATCTGAGTGGTGCGTTGAATGATGTTACCGAAATCATGCACCGTCATCAGATTTCACTTCCTCCCCAAACTTCTTTGCTAATCAAGATGTTGATCAACCTGGAAGGGACTTTACATACACTTTCGCCGCAATTCAGCCTGCTGGAAGTGATGCAACCCTTCTTCCGAAAGATGTGGCTACGAAGCATGTCGCCGCGTCGGCAAGCAAAACGACTGCGACGGATCTACCTGGAGCTTGAACGGTTGGTGGAAACGCTTCCTAGTCAAGTCACTGGAGTGATGCAGCTCATCCAGGAAGGCCGCCTCGACGTTCACTTGGCTCACAAAGGGCTGGGACCTAGCGTCAACCGCTTGGTTCTTGGGATGTTGATTAGCAGTGTTTTTCTAGGATCCTCCGTCCTGCTAGCCAACAATGTGCCACCTGTCCTTTTTCTAGAGCCCACTTGGTTGGGCGTTGAAAGGCTCAGTCTGTTCGGCTTGATCGGCTATGGAATCAGTAGTCTGGCTTTGCTCCGTCTAATTCGAGCTATCAATCGATCCGGACATCTTGACCGAAGTGATTTGGACTAAGCCGCAGTCCCAACGCGCGGACGCTGGTTGCCCAAATCCCCATTCAACGTCATTCTAGTAATTGTCTTTTTGCCCAGCAGGAAATTAAGGGCTTTTCGCTTTCGTTGAATAAGTAGAGTACGGAAATCAATATGCGCAATTCCAAGCCAGCAATCCTGTTGCTAAGTGGAGGCTTAGACTCTGCGACAGTCTTGGCGATCGCACACAGCCAAGGCTACCAAGTCCATGCAATTAGTTTTAACTATGGACAGCGTCATCAATTTGAATTGCAATATGCCAAAGAGTTGGCGAAGCGAGCTGGGGTGCAAGAACACGTGGTGTTCGAAATTGATCTAGCGCAATTCGGCGGCTCAGCACTTACGTCTAACATTGATGTGCCCAAGCATGATTCGCCCGAAGACATCGGTTCCGATATTCCCGTGACGTATGTTCCCGCTCGCAACACTGTATTCTTGTCATTGGCTTTGGCCTACGCCGAATCCAAAGGCGCGAAAGATATCTTCTTGGGCGTCAACGCTTTAGATTACAGCGGCTACCCCGATTGTAGGCCAGAGTATATCGAGTCCTTCGAGCGAATGGCCAACTTGGCAACTAAGGTTGGCGTCGAAGCCGAAACGGGCGCAGAAATCAAACTGCATACGCCGCTAATCGACCTGACGAAAGCACAGATCATAGAGCAGGGCCTGAAGCTGGGTGTAGACTATGCGGATACATCTAGTTGTTATGACCCGTCTCTTTCGGGTGAACCGTGCAGGCACTGTGATGCCTGCCTGTTGCGTATTCGAGGCTTCGAAGAGAATGGGTTAGAAGATCCCGCTTTGACGCGCTAGTAACTTTGCTGGTGCTTGCCCTTTGAAAAAACAGAGCCGATGGTTTTTGACAACTGTGGAATTCTGCTATGCGATTCGGTTCGTCGATAGATCCACCCAATCGTTTTGAACGGGCGCATCGTGAAGATGACTTTGAGCATCTGGACGAGGATGACATTGCTGATGTGCAAGGCTTGCCCGTGCATGTTGAATATTACGCAGATCAATCCAAGAGTATAGTTACTGAAAACCAGTCGCCCGATATTCCGTTTCGTTACAGCTTGAATCCTTACCGAGGATGTTTGCATGGCTGCTCCTATTGCTACGCTCGTGTGAGCCATGAATTCTTGGGACTCAATTCCGGAATTGATTTTGAGACAAAGATCATTGTCAAGGAAGATGCGCCCCAGCTATTTCGTCAGTTTCTTTCTCGTCCAAAATGGAAGCCAGAGCCAATCGTGTTTTCGGGTGTGACTGATTGCTATCAGCCCGCCGAAGCGAGATACCAGTTAACTCGGCAGTGTTTAGAAGTAGCTCTGAAGTTTCGGCAGCCGGTTAGCGTCATTACAAAGAATGCACTCTTGATACGAGACTTAGGATTGCTTTCAGAGCTGGCTGATCAGAACCTTTTGCACGTCCACCTCTCGATTACCACGCTGGACACAGAGCTTGGGCGCGCAATGGAGCCGAAGACGAGCACTCCTGCGGCCAGGATGGCGGCTGTCGAAAAAATCGCAGACGCAGGGATTCCCGTCGGCATTATGATGGCGCCCATAGTGCCCGGCCTAACGGACTCCGAAATACCGGCCATCCTCGAAACGGCAAAAAACGCAGGAGCTCAGTCGGCAAATTACATTATGCTGCGTTTGCCTTTGAATGTTGAGACCGTATTCCTCGACTGGCTGGCCCGAGAAAGGCCAAGCCATGCAGAGAAAGTCGAGTCGCTCATCCGGCAGATGCGCGAAGGAAAGACAAACAATTCCAAGTGGGGCCAGCGGATGACCGGAACAGGTGTCTTTGCAGATCAGATTCGCAATATGTTTGCTGTCTTTTGCACCAAGTTCGGATTGGCTCGCAGATTAGAGCGCCAGGATTGCTCACGTTTTCAAATTCATGAAGAACAGAATGGACAACTTCGCTTATTTTGAGTTGCGTTAGCTGACCATCACAAGCACTTTCGAGCCCAAATGCTAGCGTCTTCGCCTCTGAATCGATGGAAGAGCGCTTGCGGCATTTGCCTGACTTTTTCTAGAGTTCGCCACAACGCATGCTGTTCCCCGGCACGCAGCCGTTCGCTGCGGAGGAATGCAGTCCATGGAAGGAAGCGATGAAGCTCTTGACACAACGTACTCGTCCAAATGCGACCCTCACAATACTA
>JBCCEO010000370.1:0-7678 GCA_039030255.1 Planctomycetota bacterium
ACAGACGCACCCGAGCAGCGAAAGAGAATGCCAGCATCGCGTGATTGAGTGTCGCCGTGAAAATCGATGTCGATCTTGGCCCTATAATTGCCCCTCAAGAAACCGTCTAGGACAACTTTCTCACCGCAACGATACTCGTTGATAGGCGCGTCAGGAATGCGACCGAGTTCTAATGTATGATTTGCTTCTGCAACATATTGGTGGTGCCCAAAGTAACTCCAAGTTGCGTCTGGAGCCGAATTCTTTGCGAATAATTCGAGGGGCAATTCCAGTTCTGTGCTTGTTTCGCCGGAAGGTCTTTCGATTGCCACGCCTCCTTCGGGCGGAGCGAACTGGGGCCATCCAGATTCAGAGAATCGAATCGGCTGGATGTAAATGGCGCGTCGCCATCCAGGCCGCTTATCTCGCTTTGCATGGTACACATGCCAAAGTTCTTGCTTGTCTGGACTGGGAACAAAACAAGAATGCCCCACCCCATAAACATTTTCTGCGCGCTGAAAAACTGGCTCATCGTGCTTCTTCCACGCTTCCGTCGCGAGCGGGTTTGTTCCGACCAACTCCAACATGCCAAGTTTATACGTATCCATCCAGGACGCGCCGCAGGAGAAAAGAACAAATGTTCGGCCAGCGTGTTTTAGGATTTGCGGTCCTTCATTCAAACCACGCTTGTTTAGGTCCGGCTGGATTCGTTCCCAGAGAAAATCCTCGTTCGAGCAGATTTGAACTCGCTTACCCTCTAGTTCGAAAGGCGATTTCATCTTGGCGATATATAAGAATTGTTGGTCCGTTCCTGGAGCATCCCAGCCCGACCAAATTGCGAAACGCTGCTGATCGTGCTCTAGCACCGTCATGTCGATTGCCCAAACATTGGGTGAATCGCGATCCTCGCCATCGCCCGTCCTTAGCGGACCATGAAGCCGATACTTACCGAAGGGATCGGAATCTTCCGATTCCAAAACGAAGGTCTTATGATTCTCATTTTTTCCATCCGAGGCGGCGAAGTAGATATACCAGCGTCCGTCAATTTGGTGCAACTCGGGTGCCCAGACTTCTCGCGAATAGAGACCCGAATCGGGAGCCGTCCAGACAACTTGTTTTGAACCCAGCGAACTCAGGCTTTTACTTTTCCATATCGAAATTGCACGATTGCCCTCGGAGAGGCACCAAAGGTATCTTTCATTCTCTTCGTCCCAAACTACCCAAGGATCTGCGCCTTCGCCGATTGGGTTGACGAATTTCGCTGGAGGCAACGAGCCCAAGTCAGCAGCGACCGACTGGATCTCTGTACTTTGACCAATTGCCCAATTGCGCACGACAGGGCACGTGAGCAAAAACATGTAAGCGGCTGAAATGCATAGTGTTATAGACGTTCGTTTCATCTTCTGAGCCGCGTAAGGATTTGGAACTGATGCGAGTTGGAAAGGAATCTAGTTTAGCTGCCTTGCGGTAATGCGTGGTGTTGGTTCGAATGAGTCGAGTTGAATTGGAGACAAGGTGCGAATGAGGTGCGGGCTAGCTGTCTCCTTTGATTAGGACTCGCGTGATCAGTTTTTGGCAAGGAGCAGATTCTTGAGTGGGCAGAAGATTGGATTCTTTGGCGGTGGCCAGATGGCAACAGCCTTGGCTGGCGGAGCCATTGCTGGCGGTGTGTGTACGGAAGAAGATCTTGTTTTTGTCGAGCCTTCTGAGGCTCAACAAGAGAAGCTCAAAAGCAGTTATGCCGCCGCCAAAATCTTAGCCACGCCGCAAGAGATGATGGCCGAGAGCGACAAAGTCTTCTTGGCGGTGAAGCCGCATATCTTGCGACAGGAATTGGATGCCTTGCGGACACTGGTACGCGGCGAACAATTGTTGATCTCTATTGCCACAGGTATCTCGCTTGCAGACTTGCAAAACGGCCTTGGAAGTAACCGAGTTATACGCGTGATGCCCAATACTCCTTGTCTTGTCGGCGAAGGAGCCTCGGCGATGTCGGTTGCGGAGGATATCGCCGAGGAGGATGCGAGTTGGGTGCGCAATTTGCTCAGTTCGGTTGGCGAGGTAGTAACTGTTCCCGATCACTTAATCCATGCAATTACTGGCGTTTCAGGTTCGAGTCCTGCTTACATTTACATGGTGATTGAAGCACTTAGTGATGGCGGAGTTTCACAGGGACTGCCGCGTGACGTGGCGACGAAGATGGCAGCTCAAGCCGTTCTAGGCGCTGCGAAAATGGTCCTTGAATCTGGACTGCATCCTGGCGAACTAAAGGATCAGGTCACCAGTCCAGGCGGCACTACCATTGCCGCGATTCGAGAACTGGAGGCAGCCGGCGTTCGCAGTGCCTTTATCGAAGCGGTTGCTGCCAGTTCGGAGCGAAGTGAAGAGCTCAGTTAACAACGCCCGCAAAGTTTGGATACGCGATGTGAAGCCAGTTGCCGCGAGAGCGTTCGTCGCCAGTGCGTCTGGCCATGAAATACTAGTTAGAGAAGTACGATGAAAATTATTGTCATGGGAACTGGACCTTTTGCTGTTCCTTCGGCGGCTCAGATACTCCAGGATGGGCATGAGATCCCGCTGGTCGTCACGCGTCCACTGCCCGAACCGCCACCAAAAAAGTTGCCTCCGCGACCGGTATTTGATTGGGCAAATGAAAACGGAATTCCCTTGTTTGAGCCACCTTCGGTCAACGACCCAAGTGCGATTGTAGCGTTGCGATCCCACGAAGCAGATATTTTCTTCGTTTGTGACTATGGACAGATATTGTCGAGTGAATGCCTTGAGGCTGCGAAGCTCGGTGGCATCAATTTGCATGGGTCGATCTTGCCAAGACACCGTGGGGCCGCACCGGTGCAGTGGAGCCTTCTGCGCGGCGATACTGAGGCTGGGGTAACGGTGATTCACATGACGCCACGTTTGGATGCCGGGCCAGCATTGCGAGTTGCGAAGACTGCGATTTTGGAGGATGAAGATGCGGGGCACCTGGAACCGCGACTTGCAGAGATCGGCGTCGCAGCAACGCAGCGAGCTGTTGAGATGCTTTCCAATTGGGACGGTGAAAGCTCTATTGGCGAAATCCAGGATAAATCTCTGGTGACTCGAGCACCGCGTTTTGCGAAATCCGATGGAGCCTTGGATTTTCGACTGCCTGCCGAATATTTGGTGCGGCTCGTTCGGGCCTGCCAGCCTTGGCCGGGGACTTTTGCCGAGCTAATTTGGCCCGATGGAAAAAAGAAACTAAGAGTGATCGTAAGATCTGCACGAGCTCTATCTGTTGAAGGTTTGGACCTTCAGCCTGGGAAAGCTGTTCTCTTGCCAGATCGATTCGTTGCGTCGGACTCGGAAAGCCCTTGGCGTGAGGCAATTGCTGTTGGAACGGGCGATGGCG
The DNA here is from genome assembly GCA_039030255.1 of Planctomycetota bacterium. Taxonomy (GTDB): domain Bacteria; phylum Planctomycetota; class Planctomycetia; order Pirellulales; family Pirellulaceae; genus Aureliella. The sequence continues at coordinate 3,368 of JBCCEO010000370.1, forward strand.
TTTTTGTGATTGGCCGAATCCAGCCAGCTGGCAAACGCGAAATGGACACCAAGGAATTTTTACGCGGCCATCAGTTGGTGGAGGGCTGCCAGTTTCTATTGCCCGATCCAGCGAAGGAAGCGCTGACGGAGTAGTACGTTCCATATAGCGGATGGAACCGCCCGCAACGGTGTGGTCTGACGAAGCCGCCGGATGTCAGTGCCGCGAATTGGAGATAGGTTTCCAATTCGTTGTTTTAATAGTTGTTTGGTGAGACGATCGATCGGAGCGCAGTGCTTGGGAAAAAAGTACGAACAACCTCCGCGATGCGTCAGCGGGCATTCTCAGTTGCAAGGGAAGCGGCTTAAGCCTGGACTTCAGCGATTGTGACCGTGGCCTCGGAAAAAGCCACGCTCTCAAGTCCTGACTTCCCGGGTGCAAGGTTTCGACTAAATGCTAACTGCAGTTCGCCCCGCAGTTCGTGAGCAGCTCTCGATACCAAGCTTCCACCTTTTCGGCTCTGCCGGGTTGCTCCTTCGATCCCCAGATTATCGAAAGAGTGCGTTTGCTCTCATCTGCTGTCTTTGTACGCTGCGAATCTTTGACTGCGTTGGCGCATGGGCCCAATTCATCGAAAAGGCAAAGCAGGCCGCTGATTTCAATTTCCTGCCCGCTGCGATTGAAAACGTAACTGCTGCCGGCTTCCGCGGCTGCAATCTTCAAGTTGTCGCCTTGAAGTAAATCTAAATCGACAACACTGATAGGCAATCCGCTGTGCATCGACGCGACGTTGCAAGCGTCAACGGCCAAATTGATCGATCCGAGCTGCCCCTTCTCTTCCGCTTTTAGCAAATATTCGGCTGCAGGCTTGCTACGCCCGGTCGGCTTGAAGCCATCGACGCGAAGCATGTCACGAATTTGCTTACGGATTTCATCGCTACTAGAAAACGGGGGGTCAGCTTTTAGCGAGAGGAGACGCCCAAGTTGCTCTGTAGGCAGTTCTCCAAGCGGTGCCGGGAACTCCGTGCTGAAATAACGACAATCTAGCTTTGGGTGCTCATGAATCTCCAACACTGGGGCAAAATCCTATCTAGCAGCGGGCAATTTAGATCGTACTTTTGGAAAAGGGAAACGGCTTAACGGTCGATTTCACGCTTGCGACTTGGTTCCGCAAAGAAACATACGGTGCGTCAGAGGATTTTTCTCGCCGCTTCTCGCTCTTCGTTATACGTGATCATTTGATTTTCGTAGAGTTCCAGTCTTTCGATGTGTAGACAGCGCCCGTTATTTTTGTCGAGGTCCATCCAAGTCGCATTAAGTCGCACATCTTCGGTCGCAACTTGAAAAGCAGTCGGCAAGCCTTTCAACGTAGCTTCCAGGACAGCATCGATCCGCCGCCCAAGGATACTTTCGAAAGGCCCAGTCATGCCAATATCGCTTTGAAAACCTGTTCCAGACGGTAGTATTTGCTCATCCGCCGTAGCAACATGCGTATGCGTTCCCACGACGGCCGAGACCCTTCCGTCAAGCATTCTGCCCATGATTTGCATATCACTCGTTGCTTCCGCATGAAAATCTACCAAGCAGAGCGGCGAAATACCTTCCAACATTTCTAACTTTGCATTCATGGCCCGAAATGGACAATCGACGGGCTTCATAAAGACTCGGCCCAGAGCGCACACTACGACGAGTATCGTCCCGTCGTCCAGTTCAAGCACCATGTGTGTGCTGCCCGGAGCATCAGGGGGCAGATTCAATGGACGGACGATATCGCTTGCACCTTCCAAGATCTCTATGATCTCTTTTTTTCGAAAGACGTGGTCTCCAAGAGTGATTCCATCGAGACCAGTTTCGATGAGCCTTCGATAATCTTTGCACCGGAGTCCGGAGCCGTCGGCGGCATTCTCTGCATTGGCCAAAATGCATCCAGCTTTCAATTCCTGACGCATCCAGGGAATGGACTGGCAAGCCATTCGCATTCCAGGTTTTCCAACGATGTCTCCGATTATCACAAGGCGTAAAACCGAGTCCCCAGGCGTTTGGTAGCTGGGTGCTTGCGAATCGTTTTGCATTCTGCCTGATTTGCTCAACGTGCAACCTCGACAAAGCGCGATTCGCGGACCACAGTGACTTTGATTTCACCCGGATATGTCAACTGTTGCTCGAAAGCTTTTGCAATTTCGCGGCAGATTTTCGCTGCCTTGGCATCGTCGGTTGATTTCGCACTGGCGATTACACGCAACTCTCGCCCCGCTTGAATTGCAAAAGCTTGCTCAACGCCAGCAAACTCTTTAGCAATCGATTCCAGCTCTTCCATTCGTTTGATGTAGCGTTCCAAGGATTCTCTTCGCGCCCCAGGACGAGAGGCGCTGCAGGCGTCGGCGGTTGCAACGAGCAGTGTGTAGGGATAATCGGTTGTTAGCTGATCATGGTGCCCAAGGGCGGCATGAACCACCGTTTCATTTTCACCGTGGCGCTTCAGCAGATCGGCACCGATTTTGGGGTGCCCTCCTTCCAACTCGTGGTCGGCAGCTTTACCGATATCGTGCAGCAAACCTGAGCGACGCGCCAGCTCCGGGTCGAGCCCGATCATTTCAGCCATGAGCCCGGATAGAAACGCAACCTCGATACTATGTCGCAGCACGTTCTGGCTATAGCTGGTTCGGAAATGCAATCGGCCGAGCATGTAGATGACCTTTTTGTGCACTCCGGCCAAATTGACTTCTTCAACCGCCTCGCGCCCTTTACGTATGATAAACTTTTCGATTTCCTTTTCTGTTTCCTTCACCAAATCTTCGATTCGGGAAGGATGAATGCGGCCATCGGAAATTAACTTGCCAAGTGCTTGCCGCGCCACCTCTCGACGCACAGGATCAAAGCCGCTGACGATAACGACTCCAGGAGTATCATCAATGATGACGTCGATTCCCGTTGCCTTTTCGAAGGCGCGAATATTACGACCCTCACGACCGATAATGCGTCCTTTCATGTCGTCGTTGGGGATGTCAACGGTGCTAGTCGTGTTCTCCGAGGTATGTTGCGAAGCGAAACGTTGCATCGAAGTCAGGATAATATCGCGAGCCTTCTCGTCGGCTACTTCGGCGATCCGTCTCTCGTGTTTCAGGATTTCGTTGCCGACTTCCTGATCCAATTCTTCTCGTAACAGTTCCAGCATGCGGTCACGGGCTTCGTCCCGATTCATGCCTGAGACTTTTTGAAGTTCGTTTGTCTGCTTTGTGATCAGACTTTTCAGCTGCTCCGAACGCTTTTGATTCTCCTGAGTCTTTTCTGTCAGTCGGCGCTGGCTGGCCTCTACCATTTTCTCCTGCTTTTTGAAGTCTTCGGAAGTCTGTTTGAGCTGGTCTTCCCGACGGTCGAGCTGAGACTCTTTCTTCTGAATCGTAGACCGCATCTTGTTGGCTTCTTTTTCCGACTCTTTCTGCTGATGCAGCGCGTATTCTTTCGCTTCTAACTCAGCCGTCTTCTTGATGCTTTCCGCATCCGAGTTCGCTTTGTCGATTACAGCTTCGGCTTGAGCCTTCAGATCGCGTGATCGAAGCATATTGACCAGCAGGATAAGCCCAGCACCGATAATTAGGCCAACAGCTGCTGCAATGATGGGCAGGAGACTATTGCTTCCACCGCCGCCGGAAGAAGCTTGCCCGATCAACCAAACTGCACAGGCAGCCGAGGATAGATCGTTAAGGAGTAAGTACACGAGAGTAGCCTTTCTTTTTGGAAGTAACGCAATACCTCGCGCAAAGAATGGATTCCCGAATATTGATCTACAACAAAAGAAACCTGAGGGTCATACACCCTTCCCAAAACTACCAAGCGATCGCCGGTTGCCGTATCGCTAGAAAGCGTACCGGCCTGAGCATGTGTATGTAGCTCGCGTCTGTCACTCTCAAGTTCGTTTTCGGCAGCTGCAAGACTGCATAGCACTACGACTTGAGCTAAGACTTCCGGAAGGGAGCGTTTTTGGCTTTGGTGGCCTGCGAGGCGGTGCCCGACTGGCAGCAACGCACTATTATCCTGAAACTCTTCCACAGGGCGAACGCTAAGCTGGCATAACATCCAGGCAAAGAGCAGCAACAATGTGGTTATCAACGGTTCCATTGGAATGCAGAAAAGTCAAAGAGAAGTAAGGTTCGTTTCGTTTCGCAGAAGTTCGGATCGATACTTTGCGGTATTGCGACTGTTTTTCGCATCAAGGAGTGGTTGACTGAGGGCGCCTCATTTTCGGCACTAGCCTAAAAACGAAGATTGGATTGCATGCATTGCTAAGTTCCGCAGCACAAATCCCGAAGGTTGGTCAAGCTCCGAGTTTGC
>JBCCEO010000371.1:0-7677 GCA_039030255.1 Planctomycetota bacterium
ATGCACCTCACGGCGCCAAGCGAACTGCCTTCAACAGCGCAGGACGTAAATTCAACGGATTCTCCCAATTCGTAAATCAAGCTAAAGATAAAGCCGAGGGTAAAGCCAAATTGCTCGAAGAAGTACGCGGAAATTTCGCCAGCTTCTTGCAGACTCGAAACGAAGGGCAGCCGTTCTGCTATTGGTTCGGTCCCACGAATTGCCACCGCAAGTGGATCCAAGGTTCGGGTAAAGAACATTGGGGACTGAATCCAGATGATCTTAAAGGCAAGCTGCCAAAATACTTGCCCGACAACGAGATTGTACGCCAGGACTTTTGCGATTACTTGGGGGAGGCCCAAGCATTTGATGCCGGACTCGGCGTATTGCTCGAAGAACTGGATGCACGTGGACTTGCAGATAACACCATCGTGGTCGTAAGTGGTGACCACGGAATTCCTGGTATCCCACGTGGAAAGTGTAACCTGTATGACCTTGGAACGCGGGTGCCTCTCGTTGTTTACTGGCCCGGGAAAACCGGTGAGGGGTTGGTCGTGGATGACTTTGTCTGCCTGCCCGATCTCGCACCGACTTTTCTGGATGCTGGGAAAGTAGCGATTCCAGATGTCATGACCGGTAGGTCGTTGGTGCCAGTTCTGGATTCCAAGCAATCGGGCCAAGTCGACGCGAAGCGGGATCACGTCATTGTGGGGCGTGAACGTCACGTTGCCAAAGCACGCATCGGAGAATTGCCTTATCCGCAACGAGCGATTCGGACAAAAGACTTCTTGTACATTCGCAACTTTAAACCAGATCGTTATGCGATGGGCAATGCGCCGGGTTATGGATTGCCCGCAGATAATGCTTGGCCCAGCTTTGAAAAACTCCGCGAGAACACGTTTGTGGCTTTTGGTGATCTGGACGCAAGTCCCACTAAGGCTTGGATGCTAACGCACCTTGATCAGCCTCAAGTGCTCGGCCAAGTCAACTTGACCATGGGGCTGCGTCCGGCCGAAGAACTATTTGCAATTGGACAGGATCCGGACCATATGGTGAATCTGGCCAATGATCCCAAATACGCACAAGTCAAGGAAGAGCTTTCGGCGCGTTTGATGAAGACGTTGGTCGATACGGGCGATCCACGAGTTACAGGAGAAGGCACGCAATACGATCTCCCGCCCTTCGCTGGTGCCATTGGCCGAAAGTAGGTCGTTTCTGGTGCAGGCGGCTAACCATTCGGCAAAGGTCTGCCTCAATCGTTTCGCTTCACGAGTTCGACCATTGCCTTGCCCATCGCCAGCCCGACGTCCATGTAGGTCTGGGCATTGCCGTTGTAGTGACTGTTCGAGGCGCCGCCTTGGCTAAGAGGATGCGTATAAACAGTCGCGACGTTGCGTTGGAACTCAGGGTATTTGCCTGAGTCTCCGTCAACGGCCAGTTGGGCGTAAAGGATGAGCCGCTCGTTGCCTTCAGCTGTTTCTTTCTTTGTCTGCCCAAGTGTGGCAACCACGAATTTTGCCTCTGTTACTTACCCCACCATGCCATCAGATTTATGACCCTCTTACCCCCAATATTTCAGTGCAGGCCATGAATACCGAAGATCTTGAGGCAAGACTTGCTCGTATTGAACAATTGCTTCAGCAGATAGCGCAACAACCAGCCACACGTTCGTTCTATCCAAACTCTGAGGTTGCGCAGAGGCTGGGAAGAGCGGAATTTAAGGTACGCGAATGGTGTCGGCATGGCCGAATCTTAGCTGAAAAACGACATTCCGGTCGTGGGCTGAGTAAGGAGTGGATGATTTCCGCTGAAGAAGTTGGACGGATCAACAATGAAGGATTACTTCCTCTGTAGAGCGTGCGATTCGCGCAGTTGCAACGCTGAGTGTACTTGCGGCTATCAAACAAACTACGCCCGGTATTCCGGACGTCGTGATGGCAGATGCAAGTCAGCAAGATGGCTTGAGGCTCACCTCTGTTGGATCACAACAGTCGCAATACAGCCGTATTATTCGAGTAATCCGTCTCTCGGATTGCCCCATCGGGGTTCACTACGGCAATAAGGTGCGTTGCAAAATCAGGGCGTGCTGAAACTTGGTCTGCCGAAAATCGCACACCAAGATTCCCCCTGAAGCGTGTCGTAGATGCAATCCGTTCGCCAGCAAGTTCAACTCTTCCGGCTTGTAAGATTTCGCTGGAAGCCCAGAATAGCTGAACTCGAATCTCACCTGTGACTGCCCGAGGAGTGACTACCTTAAGAACTACTTTGGCTCGCTGGGTGGGCGAACCTGTAGGGCTGTAAGCTGGAGTCCAGTTCAGTTGCAAGTCAATTGGGTAAGCTTGTATCGGATCGTAGCGGCCGTTGCCAGCAACAGGCTTGCCAACTCCAAGCGTATTTGCTGTTCCCTGCTCACCTGTGTAGCCATCACCTTCCATGTCGAAAAACCACTCATTGTTCTGGAGTACACCTGGGCTATCCTTCCCATCTCCGTTCCAATCGCCAGAGAAGGGTTGTGCTCCTGGAAGGCCGAAAGATAGAAAAGGATCTTGATGGTCGTAGCCGTCACCGTCGACGTCTAGAGCCCAGATTCCATCTCGGTACACACCTGGAGTATCCTTCCCGTCTCCATTCCAATCCCCAGCAACAGCATCGTCAGATCCCCAACCGAAACTTATCGGCTGAGCATCGGCAGCGTCATAACCGTTGCCCGCATGGTCAAAGTACCACAAGCCATTTCGAAAAACGCCAACGGTATCTACCCCGTCGCCATCCCAGTCACCAGCAACTGCCTGATCACCTGGGAGTCCAAAGGATAGCACTTGGTCTTGGTGATCAAACCCATTGCCGGTGACGTCCAAGTACCATGTACCATCACGGTAGACTCCAACCGTTTCGTTGCCGTCCCCGTTCCAGTCGCCAGATACTGGCTGATCTCCTGACAGGCCGAAGGACACTTCCTGGCCACCTGGCCCATCAAACTCCCAAGATCCGTCAGCGTACATCCCGACGAAAGCATCGCCCGCCATTAGCTCGCGTGACTCCAGTCCTTGAAACTGGGGGCGACGCTTCCGCTGCTGAGTTCGTTTGCGATCCTCAATGGGAAAGCTACTAGTAAGCCATCTCAATAACTCTGCAACCAATTTCTTCATTTCTCACTCCCGAAATATACGATCCAAGAAACTAACTCTCCTGCTTGAGTAAAACATCGATCATCTCAATTGCGTCCAGAAAAATAGCGATGCGTTGCTCCCTTTGTGCTTGGCCGCTCTTGAGTTCAATCATCAGCTTGTCGAACTCACTCTCTTCTCGAGCAGCCACCGAATCCTGGTAGAAAGCCCAACGGCCATTAACCGTTTGGTACGTTTCGCTTGCCGGACTGCTGAATTTCCTGAGTTCATCGAATTTGGCTTTGTGCTCTGAAATTCGAACAATCGGATATTGGTCGAGTTCAACAGCCTGCTCCCATAGATTGTCTCGCAACGGACGAAGATCGATTCCGCCTCGATGACTACGTGTAAACCAATAGCGTGCCTTCGGTATATCGCGCTGCGTTCCCTCTCCAAGCACGAAACAAAGTGCGAGCTTCACTTCCGCCTCAGGCAAGCCTTGCTGTGCTGCCAACTCATAGAGTTGGAAGGCCTTGCCAGCGTTTTGCCGAACATACAATCCTTGGTGATACAGCGATGCCAACCAATGCTGAGCCGCATCCAATCCTTGATCCGCAGCTTTTGTAGCCCAATGGATCACCTGCTTTCCGTCTTTCTGAACGCCATTACCTTGATGAAACATCAGCGAGACTACCGCCTGTGCGTTGGCGTGCTCCAACTCTGCGGCTGCAAGGAAAGACTCGAAGGCTCGTGGCAAGTCGACTTCAACACCGAAACCGCTGGCGTACGCTTGGCCAAGTCGGTAGCTAGCCTCGGCATTTCCCTCGGTCGACAACTTCTGCAGCCGTTGGATCGCAGCCGCAAGTGACTCTTGATCGCTCAACTCTGTCAGTGGAGGTGGCAACGCGTCTTTGGCCGGCGTGATCTCACTGATGCGACTGCCGGCTGTTGGATCGTCCGAGTTGAAAGGAAACGCATGAGTCTCGTCCGCAAGATGTTCGCAGCCCGATAAAACGAGCAAACCAAGAGTGAGCATTAAACTAACTACCTTTGCACTTATCATTAGAATTTCTTTCATCATTGGCTCTTGTTCAAAGTCGCAGTCAGCACAGGTCCTCCGAGTCTTACTTCACTACTGCTGAGCGACCTGATCAATGAGGGCTATCGCATCGCTCAACCGTTGGATTTCCGGCCGCAACTCTCTTTGAATAACTTGCAATTCCATCATCATCTGATCGTATTCGTACTGTTCTTGAGTTAAGTGAGAGAGCACGGGATCTGAGCAGGGCTTGCTCGGAACGTTCTCAAACTTCGCCCGATGTTTCTCCATGCGTTCTTTCGGATAGTTAGCGAATGCGAGCGCGGTCGTGCTAAGGTCACTGCGAATTACTTGCAAGTCTGCCCCGTTCTTGAACGCTGTTCGATACCAACGTTCGGCTTCAGCCATGTCGCGAATGGTTCCAGATTCAAGCGCAAAACAACAGGCAAGCTGTGCTTGCGCCTCTGCCAGACCCGCGTCGGACGCTTTCGTATATAGTTCAAAGGCTCTTTCTGGATCGCGGGAAACGTAGACCCCGCCTTCGTGGAAGATTCCCAGCCAATACTGAGCGAGCTCGTTGTCTTGTTCTGCAGCCCGAGTGCACCATTTGATTACCTCTTCGCCGTCATGTTGAGTTCCTTCACCGGTGTGAAACATCAGAGCAACGAGGACCTGAGATTTTGCAAGTCCCGCTTCGGCTGAGGCAAGGAAATGTTCGAAGGCCCGTTCTGAGTCTTTTTCCACGCCTAGACCGTTGCTGTATGCCTGTCCCAGCCGAAAGTTGGCCTCTGGATCCCCTTGTGCAGCTCGAACTCGTAGCTGATCCAGAGCGAATCTTTGCTGTTCCGGTTCCTGGATGTCGTTCAGATCTGTTGTCAGCTCGTCTGCTTCGCGGCTCATGCTCTGCGGTTCGGTAGTCTGCCGTTCGGCGCAACCAAAGGCTAAAAGAAGCGTAGGGTAAAGTATTGGCCACACCATTTGATTGACTCTCATTGCATTCTCCTTTGAAGTTGTCCTCGTACGCCTTCGGAACGCCTGGAAAACCGACGTGCTGCGCGCAGATCGAAAATTTAAAGAGAAACGCGGCCCTACTTGGACCGCGTTAAACTAACTCGCTAGCTGGCGCGTCGATCCGGCTTGGACCGAGTTGCGTCGAAGAACTCAAGAGCGAAAGCTTTGGGGTTGGCTTCCAGTCCTCCAAAAGAGTAAAGTCAGGCGCATACCGGTAGCGGCTGACAAAGAAAGGCTGCGATTTATTGGGTTATTGCGTCATTTTGATTACCTTGCGAGGATGTCCTGCGTCTCAAGGAGCGAAGGAATGCAAGGTTCGTATTTAGAATTACGAGAAACTGTAACAAGCACTAGGACTCGTCCGCCCCCAATGCGCAAAGACCTGCAATCGCACCAGCTATGGCGCAACGCGTTGCCCCGAGTTGCGCGGATTCCCAGAGTATGTTCCAAAATCCGTGTAAGTCTTCGTTCTGGATGGCCAAACAGACTTCATAGATGCCGGCTCCAAAACAAAGGAGTGCAGCCAACATACCCAGCAAAAGTGCCAATAGCGTGAGTATGCAACCGCCCAGCAACGTTAGAATCAACACTCCACCCTGGGCCAACCAAGTTCCGTGCCAAGGCGCAAGAAATTCGTATCGAATTGCCATCCAAATGTAAAGCTGATCAACGAACGGAAGAAGCTGGTACGACAGTCCCAGGAATAGCACCAAAACCCAAAGTGGGGCCAACAAACGAGCAATAAAGAATGCCAGGGCTCCAGGTAAGAATCCGCAAAGCAAGAATGTGAAAACTGCCACGGCGTAAAGCATTTTCTTGCCCTTTACTGTTTGGTGAAACAACCAATTGGCGGACTATGCCTAAGAGTTTGCGAGACTGAAATCGAACCAGCGGCCATCTGCTCATCAGGCAGGCGATCTAACGCTGAGCTACTCACAAGTCAGTCCGTTGGATTCGAACGCACGCGACATGAGACGTAGTCCCGATGCTTTGGCCGGCAAGCTAAAGGGTCTTCAGTCAATGGACTCACACCAACACCGACAGTACGCTTCGCGGAAAGGGATGCTGCGCAAGGTTTAGAAAATTTCTGTAGTAGGAGATTGGGAACTATCTGCGCAGCGGAAGGCCGCCCCAAATGTTCTAATTCTGTTCCGATGACCTAATTCCGAAGGTCATAGCCTCCGATCTGTCCGCCATCCTACCCTTGGTGGCTACCACGTTATCAATCGCACGAATGAACTGGAGTTATGTGTGCATAGACCCGACAATGAGCATACAGAGATGCTGAATCAACTTCATGTACAACCGCTCAAGATGACACGTGAAGAATTCAGCCGAGCTTGGCCGGAGCACGAGTTGCTAACGGGACATCGGCACGAAGACTACTGTGAAGTGTCGATTGATTCCGTCTTCTTCAATCGATCTTTCTATGTTTTTGATGCATCTACCCCAGAGATTTGCGTGACCAAACGCTACGCTACTTTCGCGCGGGTCTACAAGCTAGACGAACATGTAGTATGGGTTCCGGCGTCCGGTTCTGGGATCGAAGGGGCCTTCTTTCGGTTCGAGGCCTCAAGCTATGAACAGTTACTTGGTGCGAGTGTACAAACGCTGCCCGAAACCTCGATGGATGCAATTCATAGCGAATTGCGAGCGAGTCTTGTAAATATGATTGAGAAGACTCGAATGAGTCCGCAGGTCTTCCCCTGTTCAACTTTCGATTCAACCGGCAAAGCAGTTTCCGAGCTTCTTCACGAATCGAAACTTGACTCAAGTTTTGCCGTCTGGTGGATGAAGCCGATGCGAGTCGAGCTTGCGATCCTCGACAGTTCTCTCGATATGTTGATTGTCCGTGAAGGTGGGCAGTTGGCAGTGCGTCCATTTTCTCAACACGCGTTTAGTTTGCCGAAGCTCTGGCCAGCAGGTGCGTTTCACGCGGTCCTCACCAGCCCGCAACTCTCCATTGCGCTCGAACGTTACGTCAAAGAATCTAGAAACAACAGTGAGACAAGTGGCGGGCTCACTGGACCGTTTGACATCGAATTTTTTTGCCAGCTTGAAAAGCTGCGTATGGCAAAGGAGGCTTAAGCTGCCGCGGTGTTCTATGGCATAAATTCACGATCGTTTGGTTGTGGAGCCACACGATGAAATGGAGACACGAATCAATGCTCGAAAATCGCTCTACTCGCCCGTCACAATGAATGCTTGCGTTTACCGGGACCGATGTCGAATCTAGACACTAGTGGACAGAAACTCTGGGACGATCCATCGTGACGCCGCCCAAAGTTCAGTTGCGAAACACAAAACCACCGGTGAATTACGTTTGGTCGGATCGGAGGGTAATTTCAACTGAACACCGCTCATCCAAGAACAGATACCGTCATCCAATGCCTCACAGCTACCCGTTTCTAGCTCGCCGGTGAACAGTCGGCGTGTGTCACCAGGATTCTTTGCAGGCAAAATTGAAGTGGGGAGCTGCATTTTCATTCCATTGGCTCTGGCCATGGACGGCGATCAAGACCACTAAGAATCTTATTAAAA
>JBCCEO010000372.1:0-7640 GCA_039030255.1 Planctomycetota bacterium
AAGACTTTGAAGTTTTAGTGGAGCTGGAATTCGGAAGTAAAGGGGATGGCAGGATACAGGATCTAGGACAAAAAGTTGATCCTTGGTAAGGAATTTAACGATCGAAAGGTGCCAAGTGACGGTGCTGGAAATGGTACGCAGTTTGGTCGCAACTCTTCGCTGTTTCAGGAAATTGTCGCACTGGATTCCGTTCAGAAGCAAATCAAGAATTGGCCATCGGCTCGCGTAAGTCGATTGAGTTCGAACTTAATGAATTACGTGATGGCCGAGCGACAACCTGTCATTCCTGCGGCATCCAGGGGGCCAGTCGCAACGATGTTGATGGGGACTATACCCCAATCTAGCGTAAAGGCGGCGGGCACCAACATTCGCAGTGAGTTCCGACCTCTACAAATTGCGACGCTCAACCGCGATTTGCTTGAACTACTGAGTCCTTCGACGGTGAAGGCCTACCATCTCGCGAGCACACCTGTCGTGCAGCCGCATGATCAGCGCAGTCGTTGGCGTTGGCTAAGTTTTTGGCTGTTGCTCTTTATCCCGTCGCTAGTAGTGACGAGTCACTTGAATCAAGGTAGCGCCTTGTTTCTGTTCTATCGCAACGCTATCAGTCGCTTCTTTTTGACGCGGCACAAGGATGCGGAGTATTGCGGCAAAGATAATCTGCATGATTTTCAGCCTGAAAACAACGGACTTCCTTTCCCCATTTACTTGGCTTCCTGGCTAAAGCTTGACAATCGATTCGGTAATCGGCTGCGAAGCGCAAAGCCAGTAATCATGACGCCTGAGGAAGTTCGAATCCGTGACAAAGTACGCAAGCCCGCGCAAAGGAAGCCTTCGACTCAGACAGAGCAACCAAGCCGCGAGGGGATCAGCCACGGGATTGAAGTTCAGGGTACACCGCAGAATTTGCACGTGAACATTGGGGACACTGAAACAGAATTCATCGATTGCGCTGAAAGAACGAAGGATTATGTCTACGATGCCCCTGGAGCCTTGCTCCGCAACCAGCCTTTCCGCGAAGGCCAAGCCAATAAGTCTCAGCACCAACTGACATTGGATAATACGATCGCAGTATCAGGTTCGGCGGTAACTCCGCAAATGACGCAGAATTCTGCTCTTGCACTGCTGATGGACTTCTTTGGCATGAGACTCGGACTTTGGTTTCGCCGCCCAGGGGTCAAAAAAGAGCAATACGCTAGGTTCCCGCGACTTTTTATCGCGATCCAATTGCTACTCAGCGTTCTGATTTCTGTCGGTGTTTGGTTCTTTTTTGCCTACGTGATGGCGCCAGCGCTATTGGTACTTGCGTCCCTGCTTTGCGTTTGTTTGTATCTGAATAACGCGGGATATCCATTCCTTGTCGGTCGTCAGTTCAGGCAGAGGTCCCTTGGTGCAATTCAAGATCAAAAGTTGACTTACCAGGAGCGAGACGCGCATATCAGCGAAAATTGGCCGCGTGTCTTTGTTGCTGATGGAGGTTTTTACGACTTCCTTGGAGTCACGGAGTTATTGCGTCGCGAGTGTGAATTGATCGTTGTAAGTGATGCTGGCGTGAATTCCGGTGAAACCTCGCTCGAGTCGCTGGCACGCATGTGCGAAATGGCAACTTCTGAATTGGGCGTTCGATTTGTCGATTTGGACCACGATAGCCCGATTGACTTCATGCGGCTTACCCGCTCGGAGAATCGGACTGCACCGCAACCATTCTTGGCAATGCGCATTATCTACCCTGCGAAGGAAACCGAGGAGCTTACCAGCATTGAGAATCCGGGAGATATATTGCCACAGAATGAAAACAGAATCCCCCAAGAGTCAGCACGCGAGGGTCTCCTGTTTTATGCTCAAATGGCAATCACCGATGACGATCCAATTGAAATTCGCCAAATCCAGAATCGGTTCCCTTCGTTTCCGGATGAACCTACGACAAATCAGTTCTATACCGAAGATCAGGTCACAGCGTATCGGCATCTTGGCTACCACATTGGCAGTAAGCTTTGCAGTCACTTGCAACGCTGGAGCAGAGAGGAGATTGAAGAATACACAAAGGAGACTGAGGATTCGGATGGAGAGATGCGCGTCAACAATCGAGATATTCAATTCCTGACGGAGCAATGCAAATTCAATCCTACAACTACAAATCGAAGAATCAGCGATCTTCGCAAGCAAGCGTTATCGCAATGTAGTGCTCAACCCCTATTCGTGGAGATTGTTGATCGCTTGGAACGTAGTTATCTTCAAGCCAATTTTGAAGAGCACTATTATAAAACCAATGATCTGTATAGCGAATCAATTTGGCGCCGGAGCGTGGCAGGTGTCTATCCTTCATTTCCGAAAGAACGACTGAGAGGAAAGACCCCAATTGAAGCCTCCTCGGTTTGGCTCGACTGTTTGCTAGAAGATGCGGACCTTAAGTCGCGTTATCTCGAAAGCATTAACTATGATATCAATCGCCTCAGTTCTGCTTCGCCTTATTCTTCGAGAACCATCGAAATACCGATGCGAATTTGCGATGAACAAAAGAGTTTTGAACGTGTTGAACAAAAGCTTTTGCCTCGCATTATTTTCCCGGTATCAAACGAGAACCCTGATTCTCAGCCTGAGAAACTCTCACTATTCCGCTACGAAGCTCAAAGTGTTTACACCGCGCATCTTGTTGCCATGGCCACTGCCTGCCAACTGCTCCACAGCGGAAGACAAAACCTGATTTTTCAAACAGGCGGGAGGAAGAAGCTTTGCACACTTCTCGAACATTTGGTGCAAGACTTGGTTGGCATCATGAAAGAGCAAAACCCAAGTCCAAATCAAATTGCGAGGGCTATTCTTAACGAACTTTGCGAAATGAACGAAAGCGTTTTCCAGGATTCGGATGGGACAACGCTTGTGAGCTTTGCACAATGCCTTTGCAAGGAGCTTGCCTATTTCATCATAAAAGCAGAATCAGAAGAAAGCCCCAGTGAAGGAAGCTTGGACTTGCATCTTGATTTCCGACAGCTTTTCCACGATGCCATCGAAAGCGGTTATCGCTCTTCCGCTCATGCCGTTCTTGAAGCATATTTGCGCAGTTTGGCAAACATCGATTCAACAGCTCCATTTGACTCCAACGCAATTCCAGGATTGGCAACCAATCCAGTTAGGCTTCGAAATTCGGAGAGACCACATCAGTACCAACCGAAGTAGAGCGGCAGGATCGTTAGATTGAACTCGAGGCTTCGAGCAGCAGTAGTATTCTGCTAGCGAATACGATAACACCAACAATGGCGGACAGTACACTTGCAAGTAGTACTGCAGCGGCGGCTACGTCCAGAGCCTTGCCCACTTCCGGATTTTGCTCTTTGCAAAGCCCCGCGGCGAGGTACTCAATCGCACTGTTCACAAGTTCCAGACTCATCACAAGTGCGATACAAAGCAACAGCACACACCAATGCCACAGTTCGCACCGCAAAAGGGCGGCTAAGCATGCAACTGCCAAAGCGGCCGCTATGTGAAAGTAGAAACTGCTCTGTCCAGCCACACCAAAGCGGAGGCCACAAAAGGCATTTCGAAACTTTCTCACCCAATGTTCCACCAACTCAGGCTCTCTCATCGACTAAATCCACGACACTCTAAGAGTAGAACACATCTTAGTTCATATTGCTGCCACCAGCTGACTGAGGGCAGATATGCAGCCAGCCTTGGTCCATGCGAAGTAGCAAGTTCAAAGGCAGATTAGATACAAAGCCGGAGTCTTCCTTTGTGCAGTCGCGATGTGCTTTCCGAAATTGAATCCAGTGCGCCGAGTGCATCGAGCCCAACGGCCAGTCGAATTCCGCCCATTTGATTTGCAAAGCTTTGTGCAGAACGGGCCAATGCACGGGAAGATTTCTGGCGGAAGGAATCGAAAAATAGGCTTCTGGGAATTGCTTGTCATGGAACTTCGCGTAATGCGCGTCGCAATCGACAAGATATTTGCCAGCCAATTCGGCAAGCATTTGGTCCAAGTCTTCCGCGATATCCGCAAATCCGATGAGATGCTGATCCACCGACGGACCGTAGCGTTCTCGCAGTTTAGGTAGGATCTCGAGTCGCAGGAAGTTTCGTTTGAATTGATCATCTTCGTTCGTAACATCCGTGCGATATTCTTGTCCTAAGGCTCGCAAGTAGTCCAATATTTGCTGTCGGGAAAAACCCAGAATGGGACGCACAAGAATGAGTTCTTCGTCGATCGGGCGAAGTTTTTGGATCGAACGCATCCCAGAGACTCCTGTACCCCGGAAAAGGTTATGCAGGCTGGTTTCGACGCGATCTGAGCCATGGTGGGCGGTTGCGATGCTTCGCGCCCCTATCTGATAAGCACATTGAACGAGGAATTCGTAGCGTAGATCTCGAGCTGCCTCTTCGCTTCTCCATACTTGGCTCTCATTCGATTGCCGCGAGTCCAGGCCGCCAACGCGGTAGGCCAGTCCAAGTTTCCCTGCGAGAGCTTCTACAAACTCAGCGTCACCGTCGCTCTCCTCTCCCCTCCAGCCGTGATTGTAGTGAGCGAGGATTAGTTGTTTTGAGTTTCCGACGATTCGGGATAGGCCGCATGCCAGCGCAACACTATCTGCGCCGCCACTAACCGCGATCAAGGATTTGACGCCTGAGAAACTGGATCCCAGCCATTCTCCAGCCAGCCTTGACTCAAACTCGGCTATTGTAAGGGAGCCATTCTTCTCAGCCCCAGCGTTTGGGTAAGTCACTGTTGGTCGATAGATAGGGGGGGTCAAACCGTTGGAAGTTCTTTGTTGACCGCCACATCACCAAACGCATGTACTTCGTCACAGATTTGTCGAAGGACGGCAGCCAGATCACCGCCCGCGCGTTGAAAACGATCTGGGTTAATTGCTAACGGCGCACCAATGACTACCAAGGGAGCTCCGTAGGAGGGCGTTGCGATCGCTTGGTCGATGGAAAGTCCTCCAACAGCTTGCACTGGTACATCGACGGTGGCAACAACTTCTTTCAGTTCGTCGAGCGGCGATGGCATGCGCTCTCCACGAGCATCGATACCTCTGCGTTCGTCGTATCCAATATGGTGGATGATGACATCGCATCCCCAATCCTCAAGCAATTTTGCCCCATCCACCATGTTCGGACAGCCGAGATTGTCACCCATAACACCCACGCCGTAATCTTTACCAGCTTGGCAAACCACCTTAATTGTTTCCTCGTGAGCTCGTGCCATCACTACGACGTAATTCGCCCCTGCTTTTGCCATCATTTCTGCTTCAAGGTAGCCACCATCCATTGTTTTAAGATCTGCGACTATCGGTGTCTCCGGAAAACGCGCCCGCAGTTCACGCACTGCGTTCAAGCCTTCAGCCAGGATGAGAGGCGTGCCAGCCTCAAGCCAATCAACTCCGGCACTCAAGGCCAACTCGGAAGTCTCAATAGCCTCTTCAATCGTGGTTACGTCGAGTGAGATCTGAACAATCGGTTTCATAGAAGTGACTTATTAAGACAGAAGACTGAGTTTAGCCTATAGCTGTAGGCCGTGAAAATTGAGTGCTGAAGTTGCAGGCAATCAACGCGCAATCCTTCCTCACCCGTAACAACCTCCAAAATACCGCAGCTTAAGCCTGAAACCCATGGGTCGGGTTGCAACGATGACAACGATTTCACGCAAAAATCCAAAAACAACAATTCTAAGGGGTCCACTCCAGCAAACCCGCCGATAGAAGGATGGACGGAGACGATTACCCAGTTTATCCCGCACAATCGTCACTGAAATTCTGCATCCGAACATAAGGAGGCTTGAAGTGAGCCGCCAAGGTCCATTACAAGCAATTGCATTCTGTGCCTTTGCTCTTACCTGCATGCTGAATTTGCAGGCACAACAAATCGAATCCTACCCTACGTCTGTCGGCTACCAGTTGCTTGATACGGACTATGCGCCTGAGTATACCATTGAGGAGTATACCGTTGCTCCAGGGGCCATCAGAGCAGGAGCCTCTCAGGACTCGGTTATAGCTGCGTCCTGCGGTGATAGCTGTGATGCTGGCTGCGAAACCGGCTGTGAAGCACCTTGTGAAACTAGCTGCGAAGTGAGCTGCAATAGTTGCCAGCGGATAGTCTGCTGCTGCCCACCTTGGTACCGTCATCGAACAGGCGCATTTGGTGAGCTCCTGTATTTGGCTCCGGCTAGCTCAGATCTGATCTATGCGGTCGAGCAAACAGATCCAACAGCCACTGCGAACCCGACTGGCCCATTGGGACGATCGAACATCGATCCACACGTTGGATTTCGAGTTGGACTGGCACAGGCTTTGAGTGATTGCAGTAGTTTGGTCGTCTCTTATGCCCGGTGGGACGGAGACACAAACTCGTCAATTACGGCTAGTCCAGGGACCGTGCTGAATTCACAATTGATTCATCCCAGTACAGCAACCACGGGTGCGGCCAGTATTAGTGCGACTGCCGACCAGACGATCAACTTTCAAACGGTTGATGCGATCCTTCGCCGCGTGTTCAAGTCTACTGGATGCGGTGTTTTGAACTGGAATGGCGGGCTTCGTTATGGCAACCTTGAGCAAGGCTTGAGCGCTGACCAAACTGTTGCCGTTGCAACGGGACTGACAAATGTGACAACTGATGTCGACTTCAATGGATGGGGAATCATCTTTGGCTTGGACGGAGAGCGGAAAGCCCAAAACTCTGGTTTGCTTGTTTATGGTAAAGTTTTCGGTAGTTTGCTAGCCGGTAACTGGCAGGCAAATTACGCTCAAGTGAATCAGTTTGGCGGTGGAATCATTGCAAACAGCTATCGTGATTTCCGTATCACGCCTGTTGTCGACACTGAACTCGGCGTTGGCTGGTTGAGCAAAGAAGGTCACCTCAAGTTGACCACTGGCTATTCATTCAGCACTTGGTTCAACTCGGTCAACAATCGAGACTACATTCAATCCGTTCGTACCGGCAATCAGCTCGAATTGCATGAGTCGGTTAGCTTTACAGGGTTAACAAGCCGGATTGAGATTCGTCTCTAGGCAGTAGCAGATGAGGCTGTAGTAAATACATAACGCGTTCAGAAGGGGGTGGCTTCATTGCTACCCCTTTTTGCGTTGGTACTGCTGAAAGCTATTCCCAATTGTTCGGTGCTCTTAAAATCTCCGAACTGGCGAGATACGAGATATGAATCGATACGATCGTAATGATCCGACTCATTGAATTCTTCTGTTCTCGTAGCCAAGCCAAATCTGATACCTCCATGCTCCTTCTGAGCAGTGGCTTCTGAGCAATCTTAGAGTTTAGCAGCGCCCCATATTAAGCGGCTGGTTCTCGCATTCCGTGTGTTCTGCGAAGCGACTTGCCCAAGACTGCCAACTCAATCTGAGTGTTTCGTATGTTGCACAAGCTCATTGCCCAAGTGGATTCGTTGCTAAGGACAGATGCGCGGCCGCTAGAGCAACCCAAAACCGAAGCAATCGAAGTACTGCTGCTCGAGAAGCGTATCATGTACAGTGCGTCGCCGTTCTCCGAACAGGAGGATTTGGATGCGCCAACGAGCGATCAGGGGCTTGATTTCGACAATTTTGGCGAAGTGCTTGCAAGTCAATCTCTTTCTTTCAGCGATCTGGACCTTCCACTCGATGCAATGTCAACTGAGATCGTTTTCATTGACG
>JBCCEO010000373.1:0-7636 GCA_039030255.1 Planctomycetota bacterium
ATGTTAGCTCCAGTGCCGATTTTTAGAGGCATTTGACATGCAACTTGACATTGCCACGCAGCTCAATGATTCATAGTTGAGTGGAGTGATCGAGTGCACCACTTTCAAACGAACCCGTGTGTGTTTTCAAGTGTCTCATTGGATCTGGAAAGGATTAGGTCCATGCCTGAATATAACTATATTTCTGAAGAGATTTGCACTGTCACCGATTTCTTCTCGGCGGAAGAATGCGATTCCTATGTTCGGCTTGCAGAGTCAATCGGATTCGAAGAAGCGCCGATCAATACGGCTTTGGGGCCAATTATTCGCAAGGACGTGCGCAATAATACTCGGGTGATCTTGGATGACGAGCAACGCGCCAACAATCTTTGGTCGCGGATACCCGACTATATTCCACACCGGCTTGGAAACTGGAAAGTCTGCGGAGTCAACGAACGCCTGCGTTTCTATCGTTACGAGCTCGGTCAGCTTTTCGACTGGCACTATGACGGTTGCTACGAGCGTGAAAATGGCGAACGCAGTTATCTTACGTTCATGATTTATCTGAACGACGACTTTGAGGGCGGTGAAACCACCATCGAGCGCGAGAAGATTGTGCCTCAAAAAGGAATGGCTCTATTCTTCGTGCATCAAATTCGGCATCGTGGCGAACCTGTCGTGCGTGGTCGCAAATATGTGCTACGAACGGATGTAATGTATCGCTACGAACCTGCTTAGCGCAGCCATTAAGGACACCTGCAAGTGGCACGAACTAAACTTGTTTACCCCAAGATGCCGGGCAGTTCAGCGGCTCCGCTGGCGTCATGCATAGCCTTCGACAAGTGCGATGGCACGAACTTCCATGGGGTTTGGGACGCAGAATTTGGCTGGCACGCGTTTGGGACGCGGCGTGATCGCTTCGATCTGGATGAAACCGGAATCGCTGAATTCAACGCCGCGCATTCGGGACTTGAGGATGCTGCGGAGATATTTCTAAACAAGTTGGCGGAACCACTCCAGGCGATTATTGCCGCCCAAGGCTGCTACGATTCGACTGAAATCATTGCCTTCACCGAGTACCTTGGCCCCAACTCCTTTGCAGGTGCTCACAAGGCTGTGGACGAAAAACAACTCGTTTTGTTCGACCTGCAAATTGCTGCTGGAATCCTGTCACCGGAAATGTTTGTGCAAGACTTTGCTATGCTTTCGATCCCACGAGTAGTCTATCGCGGCAAATTGACTGGCAAGTTCACAACGGAAGTGCGTGAAGGCAAGTTCCGCGTCTCAGAAGGCGTGGTTTGCAAGGGAGGGAAGACGGGCGAAGTTTGGATGGTGAAGATTAAAACCAACGCCTACATGGAACGCTTGCAGGATACGTTCGCGCAGGATTGGAAGAACTATTGGGAGTAGATGCGATCTTCATCCTGTCGAACGGCGATCCGGAATTATGATCCATTCTGAGCAGTTTTCAAAATGCTGCCGCCAGAGCCGCTTTCCTCAGGGCCTGGCGCCGAGTATCGTTGGATTAGGCTCGTTGGAAAGTGAGGCACGAAAGCTTCGATGCGAGGATGATAGCGGATGCACGAAATCCAAACAAACTTACTCTGGATTGGGCACGCGTTTGATATTCGCGCGCTTGATTCTCAACAGCCAAGAGCTCTGTTTGAGGCTGGCATTGAAGCGGTCGTCGATGTTGCGTACGAGGAAGCACCGGCGTACTTGCCGAGGCAACTGATTTATTGCCGCTTCCCGTTGAATGATGGTGGCGGCAACGAACCTGCTCATTTGTTGCAATGCGTTCAGACTTTGGGCGATTTTCTAAGCTCGGGCACGCGCACCTTGGTGGCTTGTTCGGCAGGAATGTCTCGTTCGCCAACGATCGCAGCTTTTGCCTTGGCAAAGCACTTGTCGCAGACTCCGGACGAAATCCTAGTTCGCATCGCAGAGAAGAGATCTCTGGAGATCAAGCCGTCGCTTTGGAGCGATGTTGAGAACATCTTCGCAAAGCTACGTTGAAGCATCGTCCAGCCGCGAGTCGAATGAGGCGCATGTTTCTGTTGTACCCAAAAGCAAAGCCCAGCCTTTCAATAGCTGGGCTTTGCGGAATTATATTTGGTTCGTCGTTTTGCTAAGTGGCAATCGACCTGGGGCAGCTGTTAGCGGCGATCTCGGTCGCCACGATCGCGGTCTCCTCTGTCGCGATCACCGCCGCGGTCACCGCGATCTCCGCCTCGGTCACGGTCTCCACGGCCTCGGCCTCCGCCTCCACCGCCACGACCACCACGTCCACGGCCTCCGCCTCCGCCGCCACGACCACCGCGTCCGCCACGATCTCCGCCTCGATCGCCACGCTCACCGCGATCGCGTCCTCGGTCACCACCGCGATCTCGATCGCCGCGATCACCTCGGTCACGGCGTTCTCCGCCGTCGCGATCATCGTCGCCGTCTTCGTAATCGTCGTTCTCCTTCGCAAACTGGTCTTCAATGCCGAGCTTTTCTAGGGCCTGTCGACGGCTGAGTTTCACACGATCCTGATCGTCAATGTCGATCACGATGACTTGCATCGGATCACCGACCTTACAGATGTCATCGACACTGGAAACATAGCCATTGGAGAGCTCGCTGATGTGAACCAGACCATCTCGTCCAGGAAGGATTTCAACGAAGGCACCAAAGTCACGAACGCTGCTTACGATACCGTCGTAGATCTTGCCGATCTGTGCCGTTGCAGTGCAGGCTTCCACCCGAGCCATCGCTTCCTTGGCCGCGTCACCGGTCATACCGCCAACGACAACCGTTCCGTCATCCTCGACGTCGATCGTCGCACCAGTATCTTCTTGGATTGCACGGATGTTCTTGCCACCAGGACCGATCAGCATGCCGATCTTGTCGACTTCGATCTTTGTACGCAGCAAGCGTGGTGCATAGCGACTGGTTTCCGTACGCGGACGAGGAATCGCGGTAATCATCTTGCGCAGGATTTCCATTCTGGCTTCACGTGCTTGCTTTAGCGTTGCACGCATGATTTCTTCGCTGATACCGTCGATCTTCAAGTCCAATTGGATACCAGTGATACCTTCCGGAGTACCGGCAATCTTGAAGTCCATGTCGCCGAAGTGATCTTCGTCGCCGATAATGTCGGTTAGCAGAACCCAACGATCGTCCGAACCTACAACAACACCGACGCTGATACCCGCGACCGGATTGAGCATTGGAACGCCGGCGGCCATCAGGGCAAGAGTGGCTCCACAAACGCTGGCCATCGAGGACGAGCCATTCGACTCCAAGATGTCGCTGATTACACGAATCGTGTACGGAAACTCTTCGGCATCTGGAATACAAGGTGCTACAGAGCGTTCTGCCAAAGCACCGTGGCCGATTTCACGACGACCTGGCCCACGAATCGGACGGCATTCGCCGACTGAGTAGGACGGGAAGTTGTAATCGAGCATGAACTTCTTGCTGTACTCGTCGAGCAAGCCATCGACGCGTTGTTCATCGCGGCTGGTACCCAGCGTTACGGTAACGAGCGATTGCGTTTCACCCCGTTGGAAAACTGCCGAACCGTGAGTTCGTGGCAGGATGTCAGTTTCGCATTCGATATGTCGCAAGCTGGTGTGGTCGCGACCGTCGGCACGAGTACCACTGAGGATCAGTTCGCGAATGACATCGTATTCCATGTCGTGCCAGGCAGTTCCAAAATCATCGCTGCTGGGGGCGTTGTCTGCCTCTGGATCGGGAATGATGTGCGCCTTGGCTTCTTCCTTCAAGGCTCCAACTGCATCGGCGCGAGCTTGCTTGCCTTCGGTCTGTTTGGCTTCGCGGTATCGCGTATCAAAACCAGCAGCCTTCAGCCTTCCAAGCAAGCCGTTGTCTGGCTCGGGGACGAATTCAACTTTTTCAGGTTGAACCTTTTCAATCAGTTCGTTGATCAGTTCGATGACTTCTTTGATCACTGTGTGGGCGTGCATGATGGCTTCGGCCATATCGTTTTCAGGCATTTCCTGTGCGAAGCCCTCGATCATCAAGATCGATTTTTCACTACCAGAGACGATCAAGTCGAGTTCGCTTTCCTCGAGTTGCTCGTTGGTTGGAAAGGCTACGAAATCGCCGTCGACTTTCGCCAATCGAACCGAAGCAATTGGTCCTTGGAAAGGCAGCGAGCTAATCGAGAGTGCGGCTGCGGCGCCGTTCATCGCGAGCACATCCCCATCGTTTTGCAAGTCGCTACTGATAACGACACTTTGCACTTGAACTTCATCAATAAAGCCCTTGGGGAACAAGGGGCGAATGGGTCGGTCCATCAAGCGACTGGTCAAAGTCTCTTTGGTGGTCGGTCTGCCTTCACGCTTGAGAAAACCGCCAGGGAATTTTCCGGCTGCAGCCATTCGTTCGCGGTAGTCGCAGGTAAGTGGGAAAAAGTCGGTGCCGGGTCGCGATGGTCCAGAGGCAGTCGCAGTAAATACAACGGTATCGCCATATTGAACAAGCACGCTCCCTGCGGCTTGTTTAGCAAGCTGTCCTGTTTCTAAGGACATGACTTGGGAACCGATTTGTTTTTCTACTCTTACTTTCACTTCAAAATCCTATCTGCAAATTTCAATTTGCCATTGTCAAAACTACATTACAACATCAATCAAACAACATTTCGATTGAGCTCAAAAGACATCGAAGCCCGTCAGAGTTCAATCATCTTTGGCCGTCGAACTGATGGCGGAGCAATGCCGCCGACGATAGGACTGCCAAGATGGGAGCAGCCAAGATCCGTAAGAAACACGGGCAGAATCAGGATTCAACCACGATCCTGGAAGTACGAAACTTCCAAGTCTCGATCGCTGCGAAGGCACAAGCACAATGTCCATGAAACGCCATGCAAGCGTAGCAAAAAACGCGCGTCGCTACAGTACGCTATGCTTTGGCGTTCTTCAACGGTCTTCCGCTAGCGACTGCTAGAAGAGAGGTACCAAAAAGAATCTTGGATTGCAAAATCTTGCAGCCGGGCTGCAATTATTTACGAATGCCAAGTCGACCAATCAAATCCAAGTAGCCTTGTGGATCGTTAGCACGAACATAATCTAATAAACCACGTCGCTTGCTGACCATTCGCAGCAACCCACGTCGACTCGCGTAGTCCTTCTTATTACTACGCATATGCTCGGTTAGATGATTAATCCTCTTCGTGAGGATTGCAATTTGAACCGCTGATGATCCTGTGTCAGTCTCGGAGGTCTTGAACTCCTCGATCGCCTGCTTCTTCAATTCTTTCGTGGTCGTCATTCTAATTCGTACTTTGCTCTGCCTAAATCAAACAGCCCCAACAGCCTCCTCTGAGTTTTGAGGCCGAGTTGACAAACAGTCGCGAATCCTGAGATAAACCCCTTCACAGCAGGTGGCCGCTCTCTTCTTGCGGTCCTATCAGCGATCGGTCTTTCTTCACTCAGTTACTACAATCGAGGGACTATAGTACCGCTTCGGCCAAAACTCGCAAGCTCAGATTTATTGGAATCCGCCAAGCAATGATGGCTTCCGCGCTGCGATTGGCCCTCAAGCTGATTACTTGGTAGTCAGATCCCTATTATGTTGGTTGAGGATGGCTTTGACTGCCATTTATTTGTTTGTCGATCGATTCTGGCTATTTTGAGAGCACAAAATCGTAGAAACTAAGAAAAACGGTCCGGGAGCCAATAAATGCGGTTCGTGCAGGTTGGGCAACCCAACATTGCTTCGCGACATGCCACGGACTTTGTTTTCCCAAGGACAAGCAAGCTGCGGCAAATATTTTCCGCAGGCACCTTTAAATTGGGCAGTCATCAGGCAAGCTTGACTACCTAACCAACCGTGACCGTCCTAGTTTGCCAGCTCGCACATTTTCGTTGAAACGAGGATTCTATTTCCATGACCAAGATTCTCATCCCCATTCTATTTGCTCTTGGAACTGCTCTTTTCTGGGGCTGTTACGGTCCGACGATCGGAAATGCCCAAGCACCTAAGGAGGACGGTGTACCGCTTTGGTCACCGTTTAAGCCTTACGTGTTCATCGGAATCGCGTACTTGGTCATCGGCATCGTTGGTGGCCTGATCATGATGAAGGTCAAGGGAGACAGTTTCAGTTTCACCGAGAAACACTGGCCCGCCGCCCAATGGGGCTTCCTGGCAGGCTGCTTAGGCGCCTTTGGTGCTTTGTGCTTGACCAGCGCGATGATGTACAGCCGCGGCAATGCGCTGCTAGTCATGCCCATTGTTTTTGGCGGAGCAGTTACGGTTACAGCCCTCGTTTCACTCTACCGGCTGAATAACCAAGGCAGTTTTGCCTTGTGGATTGGCATCGCCTTAACCGTCCAAGGTGTCGTTATCACCGCGCTAAGTACACCACACGGTCACGCTAGCTCGCCGGGAAAAGGGCACGGCGAATCCGGACATGTCGAGACGCATTCTGAACCTGAGCAAACGGAAACTGGCGGAAGCGATACTGTAGAGGCACCGGCTGAGATTACCACCGAAGGCGAAGCCCCAGAGTCCGACACAAGCGACAAAGATTGAATTGCTCTTGATGGGTAGGGCTTAGCTCAAGAATCGATCCGATTGGTGCGCGCACTTGCTTAGAAATCGTTCGGCTCTATTTTGCCAGGCCGGAGTCAATGCACTCCACCCAACTATCCAAAAACTCCTGGCTTGCTTGGTCGCTCAAATAAGCAGAATCGGTCCGCATGCAGAGTCTCAACCTGCGTTGGTAGCTGAAAAGAGAAATTGCCATCCGCGTGTTGATACGAAGTGGCGATACGCCGTTGATATCCTCCAGGACAAGGTTTCCAGCTTTGACTCTGCCTTTAACCTTGGGAAGTTGAGTCAGGAAGCGTTTGGTTGGATCCCCGGTATTGGAAAAGGTAACAGTTGCAAGACAACGGTCTCCGCCAATCTCCACAGCCATTTCTTCAATCGTTTTCGAAATTGTAATTAGGTAGCGGATCAAAGGCGATTCAAAGCGTCCATGCTTGAGTTTTGCGAGCTCTTCACGAAGCGTTTGCTCAAGCCGATCCCGATCTTCGATCTCAGAAACGGTCCGTCGGAGCAAAGTCGTGGTGACCATATTGGTTGCAGAAAAAGTGGACTGTCCTGGTTCCCGTAGATCCAAGGGCATGTTCACGGCGATATCCCCTTCGGGATTCTCAAATCCGTACTTTTGATTCCATTTTGCGAGAGCAACAAATAGGTTTTCCAAAAGCATCTCATTGATCGTTTGCCCACGGTCTTGGGCCTTCAATCGGAGATCACGATACTCGTTCTTTTCGTAGGTGGCGGTAAAGAAGTTGGGATAGACGCGCTCCGCCTGGCCTGAGCCTCCATTGCTGGCGACAGGGCAGACTGGGGCTCCGAAAGGCGGTTGCATTTTGGCATGTTTTTGAAAGCCAAGTAGGGCAGGCCCTGAGCTCTCACGAAGTCGGGCGCGTAAATCAGCCTCGTTCAGTTCTATGAGCGGCTCGAGTTCATCACCCATCGCGGTTCCATAGAACCAAAGTACGTCGCCAATAAATTGGTACGCCCCAATTCCATCGCAGCAAGCATGATGGAATACGAATGTTGCGATTGTCTGGTCTTCCTCAACCCGGCACCAGATCCGCAGTCCGTGAGAGAGAATCAGACTTGTTTTCTTTGAAAC
>JBCCEO010000374.1:0-7608 GCA_039030255.1 Planctomycetota bacterium
TCGCATCTTCCTCTCACCGGAGTTGGCGGCTAGATATTCCTTGCAGCCAGCTGAAATCGTAAGTCGCCTCGTCGATGCCCTCAAGGGTTGAAGTGCCGATTGCTGATCGATAGTAGAACATTTGTCCCACATGCTTTCGCCTTCTCTCGTTCCTCAGCAGCGCGAACTGCTACGGTCTTCGATGCGTTTGGATCCTGGAAAGATAGCGGCGTTCCAGCGGTAGAGAATAATTGTTGTTGGAATGCGGTCGCAGTTGAGTTCCACCGCTCGACTATCGGTTAGCGCCGGATGCGATTGAAATTGAAGAGGCTACGTCGACTCGGGTTTTCAGCCGTGTAGTTGGGCGGTTTGACGGCTCCATTGTCCAATGAAGGATATCCCTGAAGCGTTGAACCGTTGCGTGACGCGCCGGGGCCAAATTGTCCTTGCGGCAGGTAGCCGTACGGCGAATTGTAGGTATTGCCGTATCCCATCTGCGCCGAAGCAGGTGTGATACCGGTGCCGTCTGGCTGCATCGGGATTCCATTCAACTTGGTTAGGTCTACTGCTGTCAATCCCCGTGCTTCAGGTAGCGCGAAATCGTCGATCGCTCCCGTATCTTGATTGATCAAGTAGAAGCCAACTTGTACTGAAAATACAATCTTCTGGCCACTGTCGGGCAGTAGTTGGATGTCAACTTTACGCGGCAAACTGTAGTCGATTTTTGCGTGGTATTCGTGGTCCGACTGTTCGGCGATGGCGACGAGTTTTCCGACTTGGTTGTAGAGTAAGGTCTGTTCCATGACACCTGTGCTCGGGTTCAGCACAATGTGCCTACGATAGCTACCATGGCTCGATGGGATCATCGATCGCACTTCCAGTCTACCGTCGGGACGCAATATCGGTGGATCGTGAGGCATTGACGGATCGAGTTCCACGACCCCCATTGCTTCGCGTAACCACAATGGCGATACGGGCAAAATCGCTCTTGGCCCGGTTTGTCGGTCGAATTCATCATGGCGCGCGTAATACAATGTTGGCGGTGAAGGCATTTGGGTCTTCAGCCAGAACATTTCTGAATTGCTGCCGGCGGCCAAGACGTTGCCCATCAAGGGCAATCCGGCTTCTAGTCGAAAGTTGTAGGGCCGTTCCCATTTCACTTTGCCCGAAAGATTCGTGGGCATGTCCGGACCGCTGACGGTCAAATTGTCCGATTGCAGGCGAGTGATTTGGAGGCTGTTATTCATTCTGTCCACAATTTCGGGCAAGCCAGGTTGTTGCTCGAAGATTTCGGGCGGACGGAATGGGTTATCACCTTTTCGCCGATTCAACCAGGCGCATCCGGAACTGCAAAGCAGCAGGCTCAAAAGCAGCCAGCAACAGTTTTGTTGGCAAAAGCTTGGTCGGGGGCAATTCTGCAAGTTTCTATTCTTCCGTGAATAGTAAGTTATTCAATGACTCTCGAATCTCTGCGATTCGTTCCGCTTCTGGTTGATGAACAGGCACATTCCAACTTCGGTCATCCGCGTTGCATACTAACGTCCATGCTTCGGAATTTTCTTCCAACGTTGGCTCTTCTGACAGCACTCGACGACGTACAAGTAGCAGCGCTAGAAAGTACGCCAATTCTTCTTGATCCGGGCGCTCAAGCAATTCCGAAAGCGTATCCAGAAGCACCCCGTTTGGTGCCGGTCGTAGTTTGCGTTGTTGTGCCGCAGGCATTTTTGCGCGCCACCAACCGATCGTTTCTTCTCCTGGCCCTTTCCATTCGCGTGCAGCAATATCGATCCGTTTGACTTCATCGCCGTCCGCCATAATTGCGGAGACGTAGTCTTCACCGGGCTCTAGTGCTCGGCCGGCGACCGCACACTTGCGAGTGCATTTTGAGATGGAATAGTCCTGCATTTTCGACTTTTCTCGATCGGTTCTGTTCACCCATGCGCGAGTGAACAGGCGGTCCGAATAGTTTTTTACCTTTGGTTCATTAGCGAAACCGACATTCCAACGCAACTGCGTCGAAAAGCCAGCATTTGGTATGGGCATTGCGTTCAGGGCTGTCTATCGTGGTCTCACGACTTGGCGGATATAGGGCCAAAGTGGAACAGCTTTTCCAAGTCACCAAATCACCACTTTGCCAGCGTACGAAATCGAATTAGACGAAAACATAAATGAACTGGAGCAATTTCGAGGACTACGCCACGCAGCAAGGAGATTGGCTGCAAATGGAGAGTGTTGCCGAGCGTGAGAGGTTGGCAGCGCGGAGGCAGATGGAAAAGAGTGGCGATCCGGAGCGGACTGGTGAGACGATCATCAGTTTGCAAATGTCCGACTACCGCACCGGTTTGGCCGGCCGTATCCTCTTGGATTTAGTCAAGGCAAACGGCGATCGGATTCCTCTGAATCGTTTAAAAGTCGGCTCACCGGTCGTGCTTTCGGATCAATCCAATGCCGGAGACCAAGGGCTTTCTGCAGTGGTCAGCCGCCGTAAATCGCATTCGATCCAAATCGCACTTGAGTCTTGGCCGGAGGCGGAGCGTTATCGGCTGGATATGTCTCCTGACGAAACCACTCGGCGCCGACAGCTGGGCGCTTTGGGGGCGGCCCGAACGCTACGTGGAGCGCCTTCGCGATTGAGGGATTGCATCCTTGGTCTACAGGACCCGCGTTTTGACGCCGAAACGACTCCATCGTTTTTTGCCGAGCTCAATCCTCCTCAGCAGGAAGCTGTCCGCTTTGCACTTGCGGCCCGCGACATCGCCATTTTGCATGGACCACCGGGCACTGGAAAAACAACAACCCTGGCTGAAGTCATCTACCAGACCGTGCAATCAGGCTGCCGAGTCCTGGCCTGCGCTCCTAGCAATACGGCCGTCGACAACATGTTGGAGCGTTTGGTAGCGATGTTACCGAATGTTCTTCGAGTCGGACATCCGGCCCGTGTTTTCGAGGCTTTGCGAGGGCATACATTGGACGAAACCGTTGAGGCGGATCCCTCGACCAAGATTGTGCGAGAACTTTGGCGTGACGTCGACGAGCTGATGAGGGCAGCTAAGAAACAATCACGTTCCAGGGATGCGAATCGCCGGCGCGGTGAGCTGTATGCCGAGGCAGGTAGGCTGCGTGCGGAAGCAAAAGCGATGGAACGCAACACGGTTCGACACATCTTAGAATCCGCCGATGTCATATGCACCACAACAACAATCGACGACGATCTACTTGGCAAGCAACAATTCCATTTGGCCGTCGTGGATGAAGCTTGCCAGTGCACGGAGCCAGCGATATGGCAAGCCATGTTGCGGGCAGACAAACTTGTTCTAGCTGGCGACCACTGCCAGCTTCCACCGACCGTCGTCAGTGACCAGGCGGCGCGAGAAGGATTCTCAATCAGAAGCATGGAACGACTGATTGAGCGATTCGGCGATGATATTTTTCGTAGACTCAAAGTCCAGTATCGCATGCACGAATCGATTATGCGTTTTTCAAGCGATCAATTCTATCAAGGAGATTTAGTCGCCGACGCTTCCGTAAAAACACATCGACTCTGTGATTTGGGCAACGTGAAAAATGAGGACAAGACCCAGCGAGTGTTAGAGTTTTGGGACACAGCGGGAGCTGAGTGGGAAGAAGAAATTGAGCCCGACGGATTGTCCAAACGAAATCTCAAAGAGGCGAATTGGATCGTGGCTCAGGTGCGAGATCTGATGCATTCAGGGGTTCGTCCAAATCAAATTGCCGTAATAGCACCTTATGCGGCTCAAGTGCGTTTACTGCGGGATTGGCTCCAAGAAAGCAAACTGGAGATCGATACGGTCGACGGCTTTCAAGGACGAGAGAAAGAAATCGTGCTCGTCACATTGGTTCGCAGCAACAGCGATGGCGAGATTGGGTTCCTAAAAGACACACGCCGGACCAACGTCGCTTTGACGCGAGCCAAGCGAGCTTTGCGAATCATTGGCGATAGCGCTACGCTTTCGCACCACGATTTCTACAAAGACCTGATCGAGTACTTCGAAATGCAGGAAGCTTATCACAGCGTCTGGGAGCTGGGTCAGGACTGGGACCAAGTGAGCTAGGCGGATAACGAGGCCTTGAGCCACGAAGCATACGGGCTAGGGCAATCTGCAGTGGCCGCGAGTCTGGCGCATAAAAAAATGCACTGGCCGTTTAATTGGTCAGTGCATTTCAATGGGTTTAGTTTTCGATCTACGAGCCACTGCTCTACGGCGACGATGCACTGCCTGAGCCGCTGGCTGGTGGCAGTGATGGTGCTGGCATATTGGCTTCAATGGCTCGTGTGACCGCAGTCTGATAAGCACCTGAGGCCATTGGTGCGTCTGTGTTCGTCAAGTAAATCGGCGGTAGGGACCCTGTCGGTATGATGCGTGATATCGCGATTTGCGTTGACTCAATTCGCTGAGCCGTTTGTGTGGAGTCTTCGCCTTTGTAAACGAACACAACGCGGCGATCCTTGGGAGCCTTCCGGACAATCCAATCGACGTGGGCGACTCCAGCAGCATTGAGATCGTTGGTCGATGGATCGAACATTGTGGCGCCGAGCGTGTTATGCAGCTTCCATCCGTTATTGCGCTGCACTTCGAAGTGCGTCATGACGGCAGAAGTGTCCATGGCCGTGAATGGCTTGGGCCAATGCTTATTGCGGTAATAGGTGTACCAAAAGCCCTGTGCAATCTTGCGGTCCTTGCACACGACGTCATTGCAAGAGTTCTGTTGCGCAACAGCACATCCTGTCGCACTGAGGCAGAGGACCATGGAACACAAGAAATAGGAGATGATGCGACTCATGAGCAGCAATCCTTTGCATGCAGGGAGCGTATTATCGGGTAATCCTTTTCGTGATCGGTCGCTGAATGCTAATACTGCGGAGAATTCGCTCTAGCCCGCAAGGTTTACCAAGGCAGCCACTTCGGCAAGGGCTGCCGGGCTCATTGCTAGCAATTGGCCGGTTGTTCGGATTAGGTTGCTCATTGGCATTCAATTCGTCGGTTCGAAAATTTGTGCCAACTGGTCAATGTTCTTGAGAATTGCAATCGAGAGCCGTTTACTTGTTCTCGCTCGACAAAGCATTGTTCCGATTTTGCTGGAAATTCGCTGAATCGTCGTTAAGCTAGGTCGTGCACCGCAATTCTATTCTACGGGAGTTTTACCATGGAAATTCCGAATTCGATTCGACCAACCAGGTATGGGATGCCAGCGGCTGATCAAATTTTGGTCAATCGCTACTACGTGATTGGCAACTCGTATTACTTTCGTCAGGCCAAATGGGCTTTGGAGATTTGTCGATCCTGATCATGCTGGACTCGAACGGCTGGACAACTTCCGAACAGACTATCGCATTCCTCCGATGTTTCGTCCAGATATGGTGGACCACAAAGGGTCGGGGTATGACCGCGGGCATTTGGTGTCTAGTGCCAATCAGCGAGAAACAGAGCTGCAGAACAGCGAGACATTCTTATTGTCCAATATGTCGCCGCAAGTCCCCATGTTCAATCGCGGTATTTGGAAGGACTTAGAGGGAGAAGTTCGCAGGCTGAACGAGAAAGAAAAAGTCTTGGAGACTTATGTAATCTGCGGTCCAGTAATTTACTTTGATCAACCGGTCGAGAGCGTTGGCTCGGAAGACGACAATGGCGTCAGCATTCCGATTCTGGCGTCAGCATTCCGATTCCAAACGCGTACTTCAAGTCCATTCTTGCTGAGAACAACCGTGGTACACTCAACATGTGATCTTTCATCATTCCCAACGCTGAGACCCATCAACCAATTGAGGACTTTCGCGTTCCGACGACAAAAGTCGAGTTGTACACGGGGATCCAACCTTGGGATAAGCTTCAAGGGTGCAGGATTGATTCTGAGAAAAAGCGGCGGTGCGCCATGTGGTAGCGGTTGACGATTCCGGGGTTGTTTAAGTCGTCCGAATAGCCCTTCTGGTTCCTGCACATCACCAAGTTTTCGTATACGATGGAGAGTAGCCGTGTGCCCGTGATACTTTAAAAATCCTTTGATCTTCCGATGCCGATTCAATTTGAATGCCCTCATTGCAACGCTTCTTACACTGTAGCGGATAAACTTGCGGGCAAGAAAGCAAAGTGCAAGAAGTGCTCGGGTTCGATGGTGATCCCCGACAAGGGCGCAAAACAAACTCCGCGGGCCAAGATGACTCAAGGTAGTCGGCCAGAGGCAAAGCCTTCGCCCAAGAAACCCGGGGATTCCAAGCCGAAGAGCAAGCCAGAGACGGTTCAGGCGAAGCCGCGTATCCATGACCCGACGGCTCCAGGGCAGGGCGCGATGGCGCCTGTAGCGGGCATTCCAGTCTCGCCCGATGGCACGCCTGAATTGCAGATTCCTGGCACAGAGGAACCGTTGCAACCGATTTCGGATTTTTCACCGCATTCCGCGAAGCCAAGTTCGGCAGCAAAATCTGCTTCGCAAGCTGGTCCAGCCCAAATACAGCCAGTTACTCCGGTGCAACCGCTTCCCGATCTGGCAGCAGCAGCGTCCACGCCGATCGTTGCGCAGCCAGTTCCTGCCAAACAAGCTGTATCAGCACGAAAATCATCGGCAGCACCTCAAGCCGTCGCGGCCTCGGCCGAACCAGAGATATCGCAAGAAGCATTACTTCGAGCGATCAAGCAGGAGATTGAGCCGGTACCAACAACGTTCGCTTATCGCCTGGCCGCCCTATTTGTGGCTGCGCTCATGATCACACTCCCGTTTATTTACATCGGGCTCATCGGCCTCACCGGCTACGGCCTGTTCTATTTCGCAATCTACGGAACCGAGATTTTTCAGGCGGACGCGGGCAGTCGGGGGAGTATCATTCTCCTATTTGTTTACCTTGCGCCGCTGTTCGCCGGTGCGGTAACGATTCTATTTATGATCAAGCCTCTTTTCGCGGGCTCGGCGAAGCCGGATCCAAAAAGATCCTTGTATCGGGAAGATGAGCCGAAGCTATTCGCCTTTGTGGATAGACTCTGCGAGACAGTCCACGCGCCCAAACCGAAGCGAATCGATGTTGATTGCGACGTGAATGCCTCGGCTTCTTTTCGGCGCGGAGTGTTCAGTATGTTCGGCAATGATTTGGTGCTCACCATCGGAATGCCATTAGTTGCTGGACTTACCACGCGACAGTTGGCTGGCGTCCTTGCTCACGAGTTTGGCCATTTCAGCCAAGGATTCGGAATGCGGGTTAGCTACCTCGTGCGCATGATTAGCTATTGGTTTGCTCGAGTAGTATACGAGCGTGATAGCTGGGACGAATGGCTTGCCGAAGCGGCGAACTCGATTGACATCCGGATTGGGTTCGTCCTGCACCTTGCGCGTTTGGTTGTCTGGATAGTCCGCCGAGTCTTGTGGGTGTTAATGATGTTGGGGCAACTCTTTTCATGCTTCTTGCTGCGGCAAATGGAATTTGATGCTGACTTGCATGAAATTCGTTTTTCCGGTTCTGACAATTTTCGCAAAACCTGCATTCAGCTCCGTCGGCTCGGCGTTGGATACCAAGAATCCTTGGCCGACCAACAGCATTTTTTCATGAATGGCAAGCTTGGTGATGACATGCCATTGTTGACGAAGTTGGCGCGAGACAATCAGGACGAAGACTTTATCAAA
>JBCCEO010000375.1:0-7605 GCA_039030255.1 Planctomycetota bacterium
GAGGGCTTGCGCCCCATTAGCACCGGAGGGCTTGCGCCAACTCCGCTTGAAGCTAGATGACGCATGGGAATGGTGGCGGCAAAAGATTTGTTCTGGCGCAAGTCTGCCGCCGCAAAAAAGAATCTTGGAGACAAAACACCGGTGGGCTTGCGCCCGTTCTGCTTGAAGTGCCTATTGGCTATGTTCGGCCAAACATTTTGTCGAGTTGTTCACGACTGAAGAACAGAGCGGTGGGGCGGCCGTGAGGACAATGGTGTGTATCCTGATAGTGGTCGCGTTGTTCTAGCAGAGCCGTAATCTCCTCCGATGCGAGTTTGTCACCAGCCTTGATGGCAGCCTTGCAGGCAAACATATGCAGCAATTCGTCTACCATGTCGCGTGCGCTCGGCTCCTTGCCGCCGGCCATCAAAGGCTCTAGGACTTGACGCATCACCTCGGCGGGTCGCAGTTTTCCTAATAGGGCAGGGTAGGCAGTCATCAAGACCGTGTCGCCTCCAAAAGGTTCAATATCGATACCGATCTCGGCCAATAGATCTTTATGCTCGAGCGCGGCGGCTGCCTCCTGAGAGGTTAACTCAAGTGGCTCTGGAACTAGCAAGTTTTGCTTTTCCAAAGTCTTAGACTCGGTTTTCTGGCGAAACTGCTCGTAAAGGATACGCTCATGCAAGGCATGCTGATCAATGACGACCATCCCCGTTTCGTCTTGCGTGATCAAGTAGCGTTGATGGACCTGGAAGCCAAGATGACTATGTGCAGGCTGGGCACCAGCGGCCTGCGGTGCGTCATGAAAGTGCTGTATTGTGGCTGGCTCACCCGCGACGCCTCCAGCAATGGGACTTACCAAATCATGGTTGGCCATCTGCGGATCGGCTTGGCCCTGAGTCTCCATTTCCATGCTGGCCAATGTTGGATCGACGTCGGCATCGGGCCCAGTGTGTTGCCCCGCCGTGCCTACAGCGGGGGCCATGGGCGAGGCTGCTATGGCCGATAAGCCGCGCTCGCTGGGAAATGGTTGAAATTCAGGAATGTTCTGAGTTAGATTTAGCTTGGGCGCCACCTCCGTCATGCGATCGGAATGTTGTTGCCAACGATCTTCGTCTTGCGGTGTGACTTGTTTGCCCGCTCCGCTCGATGAATCATCCTGCCGCAGTCCGGCTGGAGCGGGGCCGGGAACGTGCCGCGCTCGCGCCGTCAAGTCGCTTGTGAGAAACTCGTGCCGTAGCGTTCGCAACAGTTGACTGTAGAGCTTACCGCTTTCCTGAAATCGCACTTCCATTTTGGTTGGGTGAACGTTGACATCCACCAGAGATGGCGGCAAATCGAGTCGCAGAAAGCAAAGTGGGAAGCGCCCAACCATCAGCAGTCCTCGGTAAGCTTCGCCCAAGGCGTGTTGTAGACTCCGATCCTTGATGTGACGACCGTTAAGGAACAGATACTGCATGCGATTGTTGCTGCGACTGACGCTTGGATCGGCAACATAGCCTACCAATTTCGCTTGATCCGATTCACTCTCCACGGCGATTAACGAGTCGGCGATTTCGTCGCCAAAGAAGGCTCGAATCCTTTCTTTCCATGAATCGGTAGCGGGCAAGTCAAAGGTAGTGCGATTACCGCTGGTCATCATCATTTGGACATGCGGATAAGCTAGGGCAATTCGGGTAAAGGCCTCCGAGATGTGGCTGGCCTCCGTTTGAGGAGTTTTCAAGAACTTTTTGCGCACCGGAGTATTGAAAAACAAGTGTCGGACTTCAATCGTTGTTCCAACAGGACAGCCGGTTGGCTGAATCTCACTTGCTTCTCCGCCACGTACACTGATTTCGGCACCCGAGTCGGATCCTTGGGTTCGAGTGCGCAGGAGGAGATGGCTCACCTCGGCGATCGAAGCGAGTGCTTCGCCTCGAAAACCTAGGGTATGGACGTCGAACAAATCGTCGGCCGACTCGAGTTTACTGGTAGCGTGACTTGCAAGGGCCAGTGGAATCTGTTCTGGTGTAATGCCGCAGCCGTTGTCGCTGATACGCAGTAAGTCGATACCGCCGCCTTCGATGGCGAGTTCGATACTGGTGGCACCGGCATCAACGCTGTTCTCCAGCAATTCCTTGACGACGCTTGCCGGACGTTCGATGACTTCGCCTGCCGCTATCTTGTTGACTAGGCTCTGTGGCAATTGGCGGATGGTTGGCATTGGGGCTTCCATTCTCAGATGGCAAAACTATTCGGTGCGGCAAAGTGGCTTTGAATCTGCAGCCGCGTCTCTTCTATCAAAGCACGCTTAGGAGACTATTCTTCTGCGCTGTGCGTTTCGTTTTCAGTTGCTGGCTCACCTGCGGATTCTGACTCATCATCGGTAACGGAAATGCTCTCGCCCTCCGATTCATCCTCCTGACGATACTTGTCCAGCTTGCGATACAGAGTTCGCGAGCCGATGCTCAGGATTTTGGCAGCTTCCTCACGATTGCCAGCAGTCATTTTCAGTGTCTCTTCGATGGCCCAGCGTTCAATTTCGGCCATGGATCGGCCCAGCAAGGTTGAGTCACCGGTGCCGGGAAGTGCTTCCGAACTTTCATCTGCGGAAGTTGACGGTTCGTTGTCGTTTTCCTGCGCGAGTTCAGGGGGAAGATCGTTCAGGTCCAGGACGCCGTCGGTGTCAAGCACGACCATCGTTTCAACGAAGTTGCGAAGTTGGCGAATATTGCCTGGCCATTCGTAAGCATAAAAACGTCTGGTGACCGCCGGAGCAAAATTACACTGCGGTTTTCCATGACGCTTGATGAACATTTTGCGAAAATGATCCATCAGTGGCACAACGTCTTCTGGGCGTTCCCGCAAGGCGGGCAAATGCACGGTCACGATATTAAGTCGATAGTAGAGATCATTTCGAAATGTTCCACCTTCTACCATCTCTTCCAACGGACGATTGGTGGCGCTGAGCAGACGACAGTTTACTTTGATCGACTTGTTGTCACCGACGCGGGTGATCCGATGTTCCTCGAGGACGCGAAGCAGCTTGATCTGAGTGCTCATCGGCATGTCACCGACTTCGTCCAAAAACAGTGTTCCACCGTCTGCATATTCGAAGGCACCAACACGATCGCTGGCCGCGTCGGTAAAGGCGCCTTTGACGTGTCCGAACAGTTCGCTTTCCACCAGCGTTTCGGAAACGGCTCGGGTATTCAGGGCTTTCATCCGCTTGCTTTTTCGCGGACTATTTTGGTGAATGGCTTGAGCAATCATTTCCTTACCGGTGCCGCTTTCACCAGTGATGAGAACCGTTGCATCGGTGGGGGCAATGCGTTTGAGCCGGTCGATGACCTCTTGCATTTTCGGGCTGGCGAAGATGATGCCTTCGAAGCCAAACTTCTCGTCCAATCGAGCTCGAAGCTCGGTGTTGGTTTGCTTCAGGTTGACTGCTTCGATGGCCTTACTGACAACCGCGCGCAGGCGACTTGGAGTGATCGGTTTTTCCAGGAAGTTAAAAGCTCCTTCCTGCATTGCTTCGACGGCCGTGGGCACGGTCGCGTGTCCTGTGACGAGCACGACTTCGCAGTCTGGCAACGACGCTTTGGCCTTCTGAAGGACTTGCATTCCATCGATGTCATTCATCACCAAGTCGGTGACGACGACATGAAACATATGCTTTTCGATTTGCTGGATTCCCGCTGGGCCACTCGTTGCCACCGTGCAGCGATACCCGACCCGCTCCAGACTCTCGGTCATTGCGCGAGCATGCGCGTTGTCGTTGTCGACGATAAGCAGCGAATATTCTTTGGGGTCAAATCCTGAATCTTCAGGCGATTCTTCCATGGTGGCCATCAATCTACGAGTTTTGTATTTTTGCCAGCACTCATATGGTAACGCTCGGGCATATGGTACGGTAGTCACTGTACTGGCGGGGAGGCCCTGAGAAGGTCAAGAAAAGGGCTGCCCGAAGAGAGTAAAACCCAACTCCTATGAGGCTCCAATGACTGTTTGCCGAGGCGTGAGAGGTGCAACGACCGTTCAGGAAAATACGCGAGGGGCCATTCTAAAGGCGACTCTGCAGATGCTGGCACTCATCATTCGCCGCAATGACATTGATTCGAAAGATGTCGCTAGCGCAACTTTTACGGTGACTAAGGATCTGGACGCCGAGTTCCCCGCCTATGCC
The DNA here is from genome assembly GCA_039030255.1 of Planctomycetota bacterium. Classification (GTDB taxonomy): domain Bacteria; phylum Planctomycetota; class Planctomycetia; order Pirellulales; family Pirellulaceae; genus Aureliella. Next base: position 4,148 of record JBCCEO010000375.1, read on the forward strand.
GCTCGACAGCTGGGCTGGGTAGACGTTCCACTACTGTGTGGTTACGAGATTTCGGTCAAGAGTTCTCTGAAGCAATGCATTCGAATTCTAATTCATTGGAATACCGACAAGACTCAGGACGAAATCCAGCACGTCTACATCCATGGCGCAAAGAGCCTGCGTCCGGATCTCGACAAGCTCCCACCGGTCGACTTTAAAGAACTAGAGGCTTGGATCGACGAAAATCTAGCCCAGCATTAGGACCTTCGTCCTTTCAAGCTTTTCGTTTTTTAGCTCGTCACTGCCTTTTGGATTCCTCCACGACTTTCGCAATGCCGTCATCGTAGGCAATGGCAAGCTGCTCCCAAGTGAATTGAGCTAGGTTCGAATGCCAGGACTGATCGTCGCTTTGGCTGCGGTCTAACTGCAGCTCTTGGATTTTAGTGACAAGTTCGTCGTGCGAGGCGTAAAGCAATTTATCGCGAGCGGGCAGTTGCATCCGCTCCAAGAGTTCGGGGTAGGCCAAGCGATCGGGCAACAATGGAATGGCACCAGCGTAGATGGCTTCGCAGATGCCAATGCCGAAGAACTCGTGATCGGCCGTAGAGAGCACAAAGTCCATTTGTTGCAGCAATTGCCAATATTCTGCGCGCGACGTCGTGTAGCCTTGATGCAGAATGCGTTCGCCCGCGATTTTCAGTAAGCGAACGTACTCGGGCGGAACTCGAGCGAAAGTTTCTCCAAGCAAGATTAGACGAAAGTCGAAATCTCGGTCCAGCAAATCCTCAATCAACTTCAGAAACGAATCCGGCCGCTTATCATGCTCCCAGCGTGAGACCCAGCCGATTATTGGCACACTCGAAACACCCCGCGCATCGGAGTGGTCCGAACTGTCGCAAAGATTCTCTTTCAACTCAGGCGGATCGATCCCTGGCGGCAGGACCTTGAAGCGATCAACGGACGATTCGAAGTCTTCGATATGCCCGTAGTCGGGCATCTTGCGCAGCCAGGTCACAGCCGCCTGGCGAAACTCATCGAGATGATACTGCGAGTTGAACCAAATTTCGTTCGCGGCAATCGCCGTTAGTACGTTGTTGTAGGCGAAATGATAATCACGCTGCTGCCCAGCCGATATCGGGTAGGTAAACTGATTCTCATGGAAATATACAACGGCTGGAGTTTGCTGCAAAGTTGCTTCCGTGAACCCACGCCATTCGGGCAAGTTCAACATGGAACTGCAGAATACGCAATCAAACCGAGATCCTTGTTGTAACAATGCGTTCGATTGCTTAGCCAGACTCAACGACGCGTGCCGCGAACGCCACTTCCAATGAACGGCTGGCAGCTCGAGAACGGTCAGCTCATGACGCGAATATTTGCTCCACCCCTGATAGAGCGTTGCGTGACTTCCGCCGCCGAATGGTTCCAGAACAAGGATAAGAGCCAAGGGGATGACTTAGCGTAGTTTGCGCCGGAAAGACTTGGCACTTTCTTGAAGCGCGGCGCCAAGCTTCGACCTCAAGTACTTGCCGTGTCTAAACCATTCTTCGGGCTCATGAATCACGAGCACGCTTTCGACAAGCCACTGATCAGGCTCCTGTTCTGTTGCAACGATCCGCAAAGCGCCGCCCATGCCAAGGTAAGACTGGCTGGCCCCTTCCACGATTTTGCCCAATTGATTCGTGGAAAGCTTGCTCCATCGATTGCGATACTTGCCTTGAACGTCTGGATGGCTGAAACGTGGATCGAGTTGCCAATTCAAGCTGAAGAAGTCTTCACCATTTGCATTGTCTGCCGCCAGCACGGATCGAATTAGGATTTTTTTGAGCAGCGGTAGCTCGAGCCACAGATAATTAGTTTTTTTATCCTCGGTTGACTCTTCCAGTTCCAAGTCTGAGGGCAGTAGTTGATTCATCGCAAGTTGGTCGAGTTTTCGAGTCGGGTCGTTCGGTGCCTTGGGCTTGCCAAAGCTTGTTTCCATCAGATTTCGGTCCTCGAGTTGTTCGCGCGACGCGTACAGGATATAAGCCGAGCGGATGCTGTAGCCTATCCGAGATTGTTCTGCGGCAAGTTCTTCAATTTCGATACGCACGGGTGAACTCAGGCCCTTGAAGGAAAACCGCTTCCAACCGATTTTGCCCGCAATGGCCTCGAGGGCCAATTTCTTGTCGGCTGCAGACTGACCAGGCTGCAATTGGAACTTTGGCAGCGCGACTGAGGACTCATTTGGAAATGCAATCAAAACACTCGAATCGCTTTCGCTTTGTGACTCATCAGTGCTCGGCTCCTGCGCATGCAGGCTAAGACCATGGAAGCACACAATGCTGGCTATCGACAGGATGCTTGCAATCAAGAAGCAGGTATAGCGTGCATGGTTTGCGAACGGCGAGAACCTCCAAGGTCGATCATTGTGGCATGCTTCGAAGATCATGAGATAAAACTGCGAAAAGGATGAATAAAGTGACGTAAGCGTTCGGTTTTGTCGATAAGGAATATTGGACGAGTTCTAACCCAGATTCGAGAATACCGATGTTAGTGCAGACCTCACGATTCGGCCAACTTCAATCCAGTCATGAAGAAGTAATCATCTTCCCTCAGGGGTTGATAGGCTTTGAGTCGATTCGACATTGGATCATTGTACCGGATCCAATCAGCGAAGATGTGGCGTGGGTCCAATCTGTGGCAGAGCAGCGGGTTGCGTTGCCAATCTTGAGCCCTCGGAAATACGCTCCTGAATACAAGATTAGCATCTCCAGTCGTCAGCTAACGGCGCTAAATATCCGACGCACTGATCGCATCTATGTGTTTAGCGTGATGAGCAAGTCAGGCAAAACATTGACGATGAACCTGCGGAGTCCCATTGTCATCAACCTTAGCAAGCGGCTGGCTTGCCAAGTAATCGCATCCGAGAATCTTCCAATCGCGGTACCTCTTAGCGTCAATAGGCAGCAAGCCATCAAAATGGCTGCTTAGCTCGGTACATCTTCAAGGACGCGGATATTTGCTCCCGTTCAGGAAGCTCTCGCAGTAGAGTTTCTTTAAATGCTGGGAGCAAGAGGCTGGATATAGTCCTGCAAGCACTCAAAGGCTGAAATTCGGCTTCTTCGGATGGCATCGACTTGATCTGCGACAAGTGAACTTCAGTTCAAGTTACCTGAATACGAGACGGAAATCTCACTCGACGAGACGGAAATCTCACTCGCAGGATTCCAGTCCTGATCTATCACTCACCACTCAAATCATTCGCGCGACGCTGCCGACTGCTGCGTTTATTTCTTTCTTGCCCTCATTTCCACTTTCGTACTTACCTAATCAACTTCTCAATAGCTTTTGCAAGGCACTGAATGTCGTCATTTTTCCGTTTGCTACAAATAATGTAGTGCCATCGGAAATCTTAATTTTTAGACTTGATTCGGATAGGAATTCGTAAATCTTAACCTCTGCGATCTGGTGGAGATCTATATTTACTTTTCGCTCAA
>JBCCEO010000376.1:0-7596 GCA_039030255.1 Planctomycetota bacterium
ATTCGTCGATACTGAAGTCCGACGTTGGATCGATTGGTTTTCAATCCTTGATGCGAATCGGGCGGTGCGGCTGAATCTGGGCCTGGAAATCGCCTAGGCTGTGCCAATACATCTTATTGTTTAAGTCGACTTCGGCTACGGCCACTGTGCCCCATTCTTTTGCTTGCGCTAGAAGTTTTCCGTCGTGGCCGTAAATTCCAGAAACCATCCAGGTTCCGTCGGCTTCTTTGTAAGTACTGCTGATTACGTAGACGTGATTCTCGCAGGCGCGAGCTGAAGCTAGCATCGGATTGCAGCCCCATACCGGAAAGGCAATGATCTCCGCCCCATTGTTCGTTAGCTCACGAGCCACTTCAGGAAAGAAGCCGTCATAACAAATCATCATGCCGACTTTGCCGATCGACGTCTCAAAGACTGGGTAGGAATCGCCAGGAGTAATACCGCCTTCGATTTCGCCACGCGGCAAAGTCGTCTTGCGATACTTGCCGATTAGATTGCCTTCTGGCCCCAGCAACACGGCCGTATTGAAAAGCAGGTGTTTGTCGCGCTCCATCAGACCGGCCACGATATAGAGGCCATGCTCTTGAGCCAACTGACCAAAGTAGGCCGTCGAGTCTCCAGGAATCTGCTCAGCCGCATCGGCATACGTTCCACCGGATTTGTAGTATGTCAACGACTCGGGAAGTACAACCAAATCGGCTTGTTGCCGAGCCGCGTCGGCGATCAAGTTGGCAAATTGCTCGCGTTTTTCCTTGGCCGTCTTTCCAGCGCTGGGCCGATAATGAACGGTCGCTAATCGAACATTCCGCGACGCGGGGGCTTCGACCTTATTTAGGCTGACATTGCGAAAGTCAACTTGGGAGTTGGGTGCTCCCCAGCGAAAGCACAATTCGATGCGCAGGTGCGTGGCAGTTTTTGGCGCCAGGTACACACCACTCAGCTTGGTCCATCCGTCGATCGTTTCCCCTTCGCTGGGAAACTCGGGTTGAGCACGTGGATACTCTCCAGGTCGATAGGAAGCATACGAAGGCTTGTCACGCAGGATCTTGTGACCGCTGGAGTCTTGCCAGACCAGACGAACGATGGCAGACCGGCGTGGATGGGCGATTCCCGTTGTCTTCCGCCAGACTTCGAAGCGGTAATGCTTCAAAGGCTTTATCGGTCTTTCGGCGATCCAGGATCCTTGGAGTCCTTCGCGGGAATCGGCCGCAATCTGCAATCGGGTCGACCTGCCCTGCTCTTCTGATTTCGAGAAGAGCGGTTTGATTTCTTCGCGCGGAGCTTCCGTTTTCCACTGCCAGTTTTCGGAGGCTGGGCAGGAATTCGCGAAGTGCATTCCTAGGAATAGGAACATTGAAAAATGAAGTGAGGCTACAATCAACGTCGCTCTGCGAGAAGTATTGGTGATTCGCAGTTCTGTCATGTTTTTGCTCCTTAGACGAGTTGCCGATTCTACATGAAGCCCCTCCGTATTGTTGGTGCGAACCTTATTTTGCCAGATCGCATCGCGACCGATTGGGCTATTCGCATTGAAGACGGCAAGATCTTTTCAATATCCAAAGAAGAGGAAAACTGTTCTGATATTCCAACGATCGATGCAGGGGGCAAATATCTTTCTCCGGGGTTTATTGACCTGCACGTGCACGGAGCTGCGGGAGCAGACTTCATGGATGGCACAGAAGACGCCGTTAGAACGGCATGCGCGGAGCATTTGAAGCATGGCACAACGACGATCTTTCCGACAACGGCCACAGGCAGACAGGATCAGATTCTGGCCATGTTGGAAGCCTGCCAAGTAGTCGCACGAGAGAAGGAAGGTCCGAGTATTCCGGGAATTCATCTTTACGGCCCCTTTTTCGCTGCGGACAAAGTCGGCTGCCACTCTTTAGAAGGCCGGCGCAGTCCAACTTGGGAGGAGTTCGAGTCCTATTTCGAATCTGGCTTCGTCAAGATTGCGACTTGTGCGGCCGAGTTGCCTGGCGCAAGGGAGTTTTACCAAGCCGCCGCAAAGGCCGGATGTTTGATTACTTGTGGGCATTCGAATTCCAGTTGGCCGGAAATGCAAGCTGCCTTTGACGCGGGGATGCGGCACGTGGATCATTATTGGTGTGCGATGAGTAGCGTACCATCATTGCGGCAGCGGTTTGGAACTCCGATGCAAGCCAGCATGACTGAGTTTGTGCTGATGAACGAAGCGATGAGTACTGAAGTCATTGCGGACGGCTTTCATCTATCCCCAGAACTGCTCGAATTCGCCTACAAGATGATCGGCCCAAGTCGGCTGTGCTTGGTGACCGATTGCAATCGCGCGATGGGCATGCCGTCGGGAGAGTATCGATTTGGCAATGTGCAAGATGGTAGTTGGTTCAAGAGTGATGGTCACGTTGGCTGGGCGCCGGACGGCGGCAGCCTTGCAAGCTCCATTGTCGGGATGGATCACATGGTACAGACGATGAAACGCTTGACCTCGGCATCAATTCCTGAAGTCATTCGTATGGCCAGTCTGACGCCAGCGGAGCGAGTCGGAATCGCAGATCGGAAAGGCAGTCTTGAAGTAGGCAAGGACGCCGATCTACTTGTCCTGAGTTCAGACTTGGAAGTCGAGCAAGTCATTGTGGGTGGCCGACGTTTGCCGAAGCACGGAGCGTGATACACAGCAAGAGATCGAGTTCGGCGCCTGCTATAATCGAACCCCTGTTTTAGAATGCAATACCTAGGGATGAACGTCATGAAGAGCACTGGCTTCCATAACGCGAGCTTGCAGAGCCTCATTCGCCTCAGCGTGCTGTTGTTGCTTGGGACAACATGCAACTTCTCCAACGCCGGAAATATTCGTGTCAACACGGAGATGGGGCAAGATGTTTACACTTTGATTCAAGGCACGACAGTGGTCAAAGTTGCACCGGCGTCGGGCGCCAATGTGTTCTCGATTCGCGTCAATGACGTCGAGTACTTGCATCCGCCTGAAACGGCGGAAAAACTCGCTGGAGTCGGCTGCGGTGTACCCATTCTTTACCCAACGCCCAATCGTGTACGAGCGGGCAAATTCACCTTTGAAGATCAGGCGGTTCAGTTTCCAATGAAACCGAAGGGACGCTGGTTCATTCACGGCTTGGTGAATCGCCATCCTTGGGAAAAGCCTGTCTCTAAGATTGCCCACGATCATGTCGCGGTAACATTCACGGCGGATTTTTCGGAAGGAACGGATCTCTGGAAGCAATTTCCTTTTCCGCATCGAATCAAGCTGCAAGTCGAAGTGCGGGAGGCCCGCGTGCGTTGGACTTATACGGTCGACAACACGGACGGGAACAAGTCGGTACCCTTTGGCTTCGCTTTGCATCCATATTTCAAGTATCAGGGTGAAAGAGAGCAAACCTTCTTGACCATTCCGGCTACGCATATGATGGAATCCGAGGATCGGATGCCGACCGGAGCGTTAATTGCCGCCGATGATTTGGATCTTGAGTTAGGCGAGCCCATGACTTTGGCCGGCAAGAGTTTGGATGATGTCTTTTGGGGGATGAAACCGAGTGAGCCAACAAGAATTGAATTTCGCGACGTCCGGCGCCAGATTCAGATCTCTGCCTCGAAAGAGTACACGCACTTAGTTGTGTGGACTCCGGACAGGTCTTACTTTGGAGTTGAGAGTCAGACTTGTAGTACCGATGCGCACAATCTTTATGCGGCGGGTAAAGTCGAGGAGGCGCATCTACAGATTTGTCCGCCCGAGGAAACGATGTCGGGCTGGGTGGAATACCAGTTCACTGCTCGGTAGTTGGAAGTTGTTTGAATGGACTGGTATTGGTATGCGCTGTTGGTGATTGCTGGCTTCCTGGCTGGCATCGTGAACACGATTGCAGGCGGAGGCTCTTTTTTAACGCTGCCCGCTCTTATTTTTATCTGTGGACTGGATCCGCGGCTGGCGAATGGAACGAACCGCATCGCGATTCTCTTCTCTTCGTTGACTGCCACGCTTACCTTTCGCAAGCACGGTCAGCTCGACGCGAAATTGGCATTGAAGCTGGCTGTTCCGACTATTCTTGGTGTTCTGGTAGGCGCGGTTTTGGTTTTGAAGCTACCTGCAAAGACATTCGAGCCAATATTTGGATCGCTGTTTCTGGTCATGGCCGTTGTCGTGCTTCTCAATCCCAAGCGATTGTTGGAAAAACGCAATGAACCCAGTAAGGCTGCTCCGTGGCTCATTTATTGCGCGTTTTTCGGGATTGGCGTCTACGTCGGCTTTATCCAGGCTGGCATGGGTATCCTGCTGTTGATTGGCATGAGCCTGTTGAACACGGGGGACTTAGTTGCCTCCAACGCCGTCAAGAATTTGATTGGATTTGTCGTCACGCTGGCAGCCACTTTGGTATTTGCCTTTGGCGGCATGATTGATTGGTTGCCCGGATTGGTAGTTGCTAGCGGCAACATTGTTGGTGGTATTGTGGGGGCCAAGCTGGCGATCAAAAAGGGAAGCCAGCTGATTTTCGCATTCCTCGTTGTCGTGATGGTGCTGACGGGGTGCAATTTGATTTTTGATTTCTTTTAGCGGATGCCAAAGCTCGGGCAGCTTCAAAAATACTTGACCAACCGCATGTCTTCTCCGGCAACTTCATGGATGCAAATATCTGGATAGCGAGTGCATTCGTCATCAATGTATACGTACCGGGAATCCTGTGAAGAGCGTGCAATTGCTTACTGCAAGCAACGAGGTCATGCCCCTGCTTTAGGCCGCGAACTCGGGCATGGGCAAGAAGGTTTGTGTGGAAGACCAGCAACCGTTCTGCTGTAAAGGTGTTTCGTCCCGAGCGCTATCCTAACTTCAATCGGGAGGAAAAGGCATACCGACTTCTAAGGCGAGCCAATGTTTCAGTGGTAGAGAAATTCTCAATCCCGCAATTTCTTGGGTCTGATCATGCTCGTGATAGAAATGACGATTGTTGAGCCGCCATATATCCTTGATTTTGGGAAGGTCTATTTTGATGATCGCAAACCTGATTTTTCGCCCGAAGTTTTAGCCGACTACGAAGCGGAATGTGCAGAATGGTTTGGTGAGAATTGGAGTGTGGTGCAATCCGCACTGTCATCGCTAGAGAGTTTCGGGATTCTCTACGTGGATGCGAGACCTAGCAACCTTGACTGTACTGGCTTGAAAATAAGCGAATCTTGAGGCAAGGACGAATCCAGGGGCTTGCTAGTGCCATACTAAGCGATGAACAGCAAAAACAATGACGAAAAGCGAGCCATAGATGCGGCTATTGAGCAGGTCCGCGAGGGCGATATCAACGCCTTTGAGGCCATCGTTCGTCAATTTGAAAGACCGTTAAGAGCTTGGTTGGCAGTTCAGTCGCCTCCAGGAGTGGACGTGGATGAAATTGCTCAGCGCAGTTTTGTTGCGGCCTTCACACGTCTAGATGACTACGAGTTGGGGACCGATTTTGCGGCCTGGTTGTTTACTATTGCACGGTACCAGCTGAAGACAGAGACGACGCGTTTGCGACGGTTAACCGACTATCACACTCGGTACGCGCCCGATCTCCTGCAAAAAGAACTCAATCGCCGAGCAGAAGAGCCGACGGAATTGCAGGAGTCTCGCTTGGAGCAACTTGCCAGCTGCGTTGATGCACTCGGCGAGCATTTGCAGCGGTATTTGGTTTGGCGATACGACGAACAGATACCGCTAGAAGAGATGGCCAACCGGACGGGACGTTCGGTGCCTGCAATCAAAAAACAGTTGTGGCAGTTGCGGCGAAAGTTGCATGAATGCATTGAAAAGAATTTGGCAGCCTCGGAACAGAAGGCTGCTTCTGGATAAATGCTGCTGCTCCAAGATCAAATAAAAGAACCAAGATTCGGGAGAATCTAGTGACAGAACAAGACGACACTTACTTCCTTGAGCTGTGGAATGACTTCCTAGAAGGGGAATTGCAAGAGCCACAGATGGTCGAGCTGCGTGAGTTGCTGGAAAGCGATGAACGTCTGCTGCAGGTGGCTGCGGATAGCTACCAGCTGCACCGACTGTTGGGCGTGCACTACGCTGAAGCAAGCAGCATGCAGAGTGAACAACGCGAGGCTTTTGTCCGCGCAACGATGAAGCGTTTGCCAACGGACTCCGAGAGATTCGTAGGGCAAGTGATGCATGATTTACGGCCAAGCAAGCAGACGGAGAAGAGCCGCAGCGCACTAATGAAGTGGAGTGCACTGTCTTTGGTAACTTCTTTGGGCCTGTTGATTGCTGCCGGAATATTCTGGTGGCGTGCTCAGCAGGAGCATACAATTGCGTCGATTACAGGGCTAAGCGGCTCGATGATCTGGACCGGGGATGGTGGAAGGGTCGTCTCGAATCCCGAAGTTGGAACGCGCTTGGGTGGTGGTTCTCTGGAAGGCTTAGCGCCGAGCTCGTGGGTCGAGCTGACCTTTGATGATGGATCCAAAATCACGCTTTCAGGTAACTCGCAGCTGACATATTCCGAGATTGAACAAAAACAATTGCATCTTCGCGAGGGCAATTTGACTGCGGATGTAGCTAAGCAGCCGGAGGGAAGGCCGATGTTGATCCACACGCGTTCGGCGAAACTGGAGGTTCTTGGTACGCAGTTCAATGTGGAAGCTGGATTGTCGTCTACGATCCTAGATGTCAACGAAGGTGAAGTTCAATTGACACGTACTGTGGACAAGGAGTCGGTGCATGTGTCGGCTCAACAACGGGCTGTGGCTTCTATCGAGCATGTCCTGCAGCCCAAGCAATCCCCCAATTTTGTTGAGACTTGGCAAAGTCACCTGGAGCTTGGGCCAGAGGAAACTTTCGGAAAGTGGAGCCCTGCAAGTGCGGATGCGGTGGCCAGTCTCAAGGCAATTCCCTTTGTGTTTGAGCCGGAAGGAAGCGGCAAATCGGTAACGCTATTCTTGGCAGCGACTTCGGTTTCTCGGGGTGATAGTCCTCCTGTTTTGCTTCAGCCCAACGCAGCATTTCGGCTGCAAGGGAACCTAAAGCCTGGCAAGGAGTTGTTTTTTGGCTTCCAAGTTCACAAGCCGAATGGGGAATTTGCGGGGAAATTTCTTTCTAGATCCAAGCCAACTTGGGCAGATCCCGCCAATCCCGAGAAATTTGAGGCTGTCATGGAGCTAGATGGATTTAAACTGGATCCTTCCCTCGCACCTTATGCCGAGCGCCTACCGAAAACTCCCGCTGGGTTGATCATCACCGGCTGCTGGTGCTTTACCTTTGAGCAACACGGCTTAGAGCTGCAGCAGGCTGAACTAACACCGTCACCGTAGTGGAAATTTCCTAGTTTCTGCCTTTGGTCCTTCATCCTTCCTACCCATTTCTGCAACTATGTCATCAACTGATTCCAATTCAAGTGCACTACTTCGTCGCGTAACAATCGGCATCGTGCTGATCGGTGCCCTGGGCGCTGCTGCGGCCGCGTTAAGCGGTTCCATGAACAACCAGACGGAAGGCGAGTACCTGACGCATCGTGTTTCCAAAGGAGATTTGAGCGTTACGGTTACCGAGCAGGGAACACTTGAAAGCTCCAGCAACATTGAAATCAAATGCAAAGTAAAAGGTGGCTCGACTGTGCTCTGGGTAATTGAAAC
>JBCCEO010000377.1:0-7595 GCA_039030255.1 Planctomycetota bacterium
GATGCAACGCAGCAACAGATCGATCAAGAGTACTCAGGAGCGGTCTTAGAGCTGCCGATTGATTTAATTGAGCAGATAGCTCCGGGAGAAACGGTAACTCGTCAAACGGAAGTCTTATTCAGCGTCCCGGGCCACCATGTTATCGCGGCCTCGATCGAGCAGGATAGTCTTGAGATCGATAACTCACGCTGGTGTGCAATCGAGATTAAGCCTTCGCAAGACATTCTGGTAATTGACGGTGAAATTGAGCAAACAAACGCCTTCTTTCTCGAAAACGTAGTCAATCCGAACCCGCAACTAACGACTGGGTTGCGTATCGAGAAACAGGACACTTCCTTTCTCCGGGATGTGGCCCCGCAGCGTTTGGCGGAATTCGATGTCATTGCACTGCTCGATGTGCCACGCATGGACATGCAAGCCATCGGAAAGCTGGAAGACTTCGTACGCGAGGGCGGTGGAATTTTCTTTGTTGCCGGACGAAATACCAATGTTCAGTATGCCAACGAATCGCTCTATCGAGCTGGCGAAGGCCTGCTTCCGGCCGAGTTCAAAGAAGTCGTCGAGATTGAAGAAAGTCTCGGTGGCGGGGAGCTGCAAGTTATTGCGACGGAGCACCCTGTTTTAGGCCCGCTGCTGCTGCTGGATTCTTCACCCTTCGGTGCCTTGCGTATTCGCAAGATGATCGACATGGGTAAGAATCTCGATCCAAGCGTGGAAATCGTAGCCACTGGTCCTGGGAAACGCCCCTTGGTGGTCGATAGACCGATGGGTAAAGGACGGGTTGTAACCATGCTGACCGGCTTCAGCAGCGATTGGAGTAATTGGGTTCAGGATCCAACCTTTGTCGTGCTCACCCTGCGCGCGATGGGCTATCTCGGAAATGCGCGAAAGCCCCCTACTTCGCAGCCTGTGGGCGCCAAAATCGAGATGGTCGTGACCGGCGACACCGTGCTTCCCGAGGCCGAAATCATTGTGCCTGGACGGTCTGATGGAATTCGTGTCAGGCTGCCACGCGAGGTACAGCGAGATGAGGAGGAAGATTTTTCGAAATTGAGTTTAGCCATAGATCTCAATGGAGCGGATCGAAATTTAACAGACAGCATCCTGCGCCCAGGCGTATTTGAAACGTGGATGACGACCGCGCAGGGGGCGAAAATCGTTCGTAGTTATGCGCACAATGTTCCAGCGGCTGAAGGTGATTTGGAAACCGTTGCCCATTCTGAGTTAGAGCAAAAACTAGATGGGATCGAACTCGACATTCAGAATGCAAGCACCTTGAGTCAGATTTCAGGCAATCTTCAAGAGATGGCTCAGTCCAACTTTCTGATGTTGCTACTTGTATTGTTACTTCTTGGCGAACAGGCTTTGGCCTATTCTGCTAGCTATCATGCTCCTTCGGTAGGAGCGCGATCGTGAGTAAGGTTGAAGAAGCCTGGGGAGCCATTGCCCAAACGCGAATTGTTTATCAATGGTTGCGTTTGGAAGAGTTGCAGGAGTGGTGGCATTGGCTGATATTGGTAGCCGCCTGTACAGCTATTTTGGGCTTTGTGCTGTTTTGGTATCGCCGCGATTCTGTCGAACAGATGAAGCCAACGGGCTGGGCTCTAACGACTTTGCGCGTTGCTGCACTACTGGGGGTGCTGCTGTATTTCATGCAGCTTGAAAAACGTACCGAGCAACGTGTCGTTCGCAGCTCACGCGTAGCAATTCTTGTAGACACTTCAATGAGTATGTCGCTTGGCGGAACGCCTTCCTCAGTTGGCGTTAGCAGTTCTATCTCACGATCCGATGAGGCGCGACAACTGCTGGAAGATTCTAGTTTCTTGAAACAACTCGCCGAGCAACACCAGCTCAGTGTTTACGGTTTCGACGATGATTCCAATCCGGTTTCGATTGCGGCATTAGAGAAGGAACAAGTTGAGCAGCAAGCCCAGGAGCTAAGCGAAGAGCCCAGCGAAGTGCAGACGCTGCAAGGCGATTTTGAGCAAGCACGCTTGTTGGCCATCGTTGCAACTGTTCTCGGCGTATTGGCGCTGATTGGGATTGTGATTCCGCTAGGAGCCCAAGTCGTTGGCATTCGAAGATGGCTTGGCGGAAGTTGGGTGCTGTTTTTCGCCTGTATCGGGATTTTGGTAAGCTTGCTGTGCGGTGCTTTCGCGGCTGTTCCAAATACACAATATAGCTTGCGTTCTATTTTCGGCATGGAGGCTCCTGGAACCCCAGCCGAGGAAAATAACGGCGAAGATGAGGGCTCCAATTCTAGCTTGCCGGAAAACTGGGAGCTTGCCATTGCACCGAGCGGTACGGAGTCGCGATTGGGGGATGCGCTCAAGTATGTGCTGGATCGTGAGTCCAGTAATCCTCTGGCTGGAATTGTTGTTATGACCGACGGGCGTAGCAACGCAGGGCTGGATGTCCGGTCCGTTATGCCGCTTGCGCAAATTGCCCGGGTGCCGATTTACACTGTTGGAATTGGCTCGGCCGAGCGTCCGAAGAATGTCGATCTGGTGGAGATTGATGCACCCAAGCGCGTTTACCCGGGTGATCGTTTTACTTTAAAGGCTTTGTTCGGCTCCAATGGATTCGACGGCAAGAATGTAGATATCCAAGTTCTGGCCGGAGCCGAGGATGCGGATCTCGATGGACTTGGCAGCGAGGACGAAGAGACAATTGAGATAGTTGAAAACGAAGGGGCTTTGCAAAGCGTCGAGTTCCAGCTGGAGCCGAAAAAGATTGGCAAGTGGAAGTACGCTGTGCGCGCATTGCCTCCGAGCGGAGACGCGATCGAGGAAGACAACGTGAAGGTCATGGAGATCGAAGTTGTCGAACGCAAGAACCGCGTACTGATCGTTGCCGGCGGTCCGATGCGGGAATATCAGTTTGTACGCAACCTGCTTTATCGAGATCGCGATGTCGAGTCACATGTCTTCCTGCAATCAGGCTCCGATCGGACTTCGCAAGAATCTCAAGAGTTGTTGACCTCATTTCCAGCGGATCTGAAGGCATTGACGGATTACGATGCTGTCATCGCTTTCGACGCGGATTGGTCGGCAATACCCGATAGCAGTGTGCAAGCCTTGGAACGTTGGGTTGGAGAACAAGCGGGCGGATTTGTTATGGTTGCGGGCAGCGTAGAAATGCCGAAGTGGCTTTCGCGTTCCGCAACCGGAATTCGTGCTCAGTTCTTGCGTTCGCTTTCCCCCGTCGTCCTGAAGAAGAGTGGCAGTGCTCTGTTGGCCAGTGGCAGGACTAGCGGCGATGAAGCTTGGCCGCTTCGGCTTTCCGCCGATGGTCGCCAGTCCGAATTCCTGTGGATGACGGATCAGGCGAAAAGTAGCTTTGAGCAGTGGGATCGGTTCCAAGGAGTCTACAGTTTCTATTCTGCCCACGAGTTGAAGCCGGGTGCTAAGGCATTGCTACGCTTCTCAGATCCAACTTCGGCCATCGATGGGCAGCTTCCGATCTATATGGCCAGTCAGTTTTATGGAGCGGGAAGAACAATGTTCATCGGAGGCGGTGAGCTTTGGAGGATTCGTGCTCAAGGCGATCTTTATTTCGATCGCCTCTATACGAAAATTGTACGCTGGGTTTCCCAAAGCCGCTTACTTTTGGATTCGGATCGCGGCGTACTGTTGGTCGATCGCGAACAAGCGTTATTGGGCGATCAGATCGTTGTGCGGGCAGTGCTGAAGGATGAGCGGCTCGAGCCATTGGTTCAAAGTGAGGTTATCGCTCGGCTTATCGATCCGCGAGAAACGAATTTGCCCTTGTCGCTTCGTCCGCTGCCCGACGGTTCACAACCCGGCGTCTACACGGGCCAGTTCCCAGTGCTTCGCCCAGGCGAATACACAGTGCAGTTGCAACTGGGGGGCTTGAGCTCCGAAGAAGTTCTTTCGGCGACCGTCAAAGCCAAAGTGCCAGCTTTGGAAATGCAGCGAGCAGAGAGAAATGATGACCTACTCCAGCAACTTGCGGTAGAATCCGGGGGAGAGTTTTGGGCTGGAGTGGAGTCGGCTGCCAACAAGACGGAGGACGCGGAAGGAAACGAAAAACCAAGTTTGATTGAGTCCATTCCGCCGCAAGATCAAGTGGCCTACTTGCCTGGAGCGCCAGATTCTATCTTCCAGCTGAGGTGGCTTGGGTGGCTCATGATTTGGATCGCTGGCTGTCTGTCGCTTGAATGGTTGATACGAAGAATGCACCGCTTGGCTTAAACCCTATTACGAAACGTCACGAGACGTCGAGTCTTAATTCACTTCAAATTGTCTACTTCTGATGTCGAACAAGCATTCAAAACTTGCACCGAAAGTTCAGCAGACTTTGCAGGAAGTCAGGAGCTTGTTGCGCAAGTACGTTTGGACTCAGACTGCTTTCTCCATCGCCTGCTTGATCTTGTTTCTATTCTGGCTGGGTGGATGCATTGACTTTTTGCCAGTCACGATGGGCGCTGATGAATCGCCGCGTTGGTTGAGAATTGCCATATTGGCTGGGATGGGACTGGGGGCATTGTGGACTGTTGTATTCTGGGCACTGCCGAGATTGACTGCCCAGATTCGTGACCGCTCCATTGCTTTGCTATTGGAACGCAAGCACCCAGAGCTTGAGAATCATTTAATCACGGCTGTCGAACTTGCTGAGCCGAGTACGTATGCAGGGGAATTCGACGAAGTGTCAAATCCGGCGGCATACGACACGATGCTAACGCAAGTGCATTCGAATTTAGATGCTCAGGTTGGCAAGGTAGAACCCAAGTCGTTGTTTGACTGGCAGCCGGTTTGGGCCGCGCGTATTTCGACAGGACTTGCCCTAGCAATCACGTTAGCTGCCTGTTTTATGATGCCGAATTGGATGGGGCGTTGGTCCAAACGATTGTTCTTGCTTTCCGACGAGCCGTGGCCGCGGCAGGCATTGTTACGAGCCGACGGTGTGCAGGTGCAACTCCCGCCCTTTACAGGACAGCTCGCTGCGGAACGAAGTGTGATTCCATTCGAGGACGGTTCTGCCAAGCTCGTACGAGGCTCTTCTGTTCAGCTGCAAATTTCGGCGGAAGCAGAGACGAAGGTCGTTCCCGAGGTTTGTACCCTCTTCTATCAGCAGCAGGATGGGACGCGTGGCCGCGCCAACATGCGCCGTTTGGGTGCAGTTGAGAATGGCTGGCAGGCTTTCGTGCTCGATGGACCGCCGCTGGATGGTGTTGCTCAGGATACATCTTTCCGCGTGGTTGGTCTGGACGCGAGTCTCAAGGGGTACGTTCTGCAGCTCGTGGAACCGCCCATCGTTAAGAATGCAAAATTGGAGCTTGTTTATCCTGACTATTTACTGAGTTCGTTGACGCGAGCCGCAAAAGAGGTGGTTGAGTTTCGTAGCGGAATGCGAATTCCTGAGGGAACTCAAGTTACTTTTATTGGGGAAGCAAACTCGATGTTGTCTCGCGTTGAATACGTCGTTCAGGCTTCAGGCGAGGATTCCGAAGAACAAATCGATGGCGAGTCCGATAACAAAGGGATCGAAATTCAACAAGCCAAGTGTGAAGACACAGCGTTCAGAATCGAGCTTGGGCGGATGCGTAAAAGTGGAACTCTCGAAATTCGGCTGGTTGATGAATATGGCTTGGCTGCGGATAAAGTGGCAAACTATCTTTTGACCTTGCAGCCAGATGAAATCCCGCTCGTCGAGAGTAATCTGCGGGGCATCGGTAAAGAAATCACAGAGAAAGCGCTGTTGCCGGTTCGAGGCGATGTTCGCGATGACCACGGCTTGCAGCAGCTAAGTGTAGATCTGCAGAGTAGCGATGAATCGAGTTGGGAAGTCGAAGTGGCGATCCCGGAGGAAACCGAGCTGTCGGCAGACGTGGATTTGAAACAACTTGCCGAGGAGCAGGGTTTTTCACTTGAGCCAGGAGACACGCTTGGCCTTCAAGTTTCCGCCTCGGACTATTTTGATCTCGATTCAACGCCCCACCTTGGCCAAGGGCAGTCGAAGCAATTGAATGTGGTGACTGATGACGAGTTGCTAGTCATCTTGGATCGAAAAGAACTAGAGCTACGTCAACGGCTAGAACAGATCATTCTGGAGCTTGAGCAACTTAAAGGTTCTCTGAAGCAGTTGGACCTGTCTGGCCCAGCGGCTAACGCAGAAATTCAAGCGGCTGGGACCGTTGCCGCTACGCCTAGATTGAAGCCTCAAGAGGACGAAGAGGATAGTGAGGCGGAGGAGGAAGCGCGTCGGAAACGGATGTTCTTGCTTCGTTCTCAACAAGCGGTTTTGCAGGGCGACAAGTCGCAACAGGAGTTGGCCGGTATTGCATCCAACGTCGAGGATTTGCGGCAACAACTCGCCAATAACCGTATCGATAGCTACGACCGTCAAAAGCGGCTGAGCGAGAAAGTACGGGCACCGCTGCTTGCACTTTTGGAAAATGAATACAAGCAATTTGCGACGGATTTGCAAGAATTGCAATCCTTTGCGATGGAGGGATCGATCTCCTCCAAGGCGCAGGAGGCTGAGGAGTCTGCGGCAATCGTCCTGGCAAAGCTAGCTCAAATCCAAGAAAACATGTTGGACATCGAGTCATTCAACGAAATAATTGACCTAGTTCGTTCCTTATTGGAAGATCAGGAACGCTTGCTAAACGATACTGAGAAAGAACAGCGTCAGCGCATTCTGGATTTATTGAAGTGAGCCATTCATGGTATGCAGCCAGAAAACTAAAGTTAGGATCCTCTTCACGCTCGTGATAGCTGGCCTTTGCCTTGCAGGCTTCGAGCGCCCCCGCCTATACGGCCAAGAAACGGATGCCGATAGCGCAGCCGAGGTCAATAGCGTAGCCGAGGTCGATGGCTCGGACGGAGAGCCGAGCGATGGGGCAGAAAATGTGGTGGACTCGAGCTCCGTACCAGTCGACGAATTGTCACTGGCAAAGAAGCAAGAAGTCGTAGCCGGCCGTTTCAAGAAACTTGAAGACTTGCTGCTCCGCTCCTCGGAACTCGAAGCCCTTGAAAACCCAACGCGTGCTTCCTTGCTGCAGAAAGCTGCAAAGCTTGGCAAGCAACAGCAGCTCGCCGACTTGCTTGCCCGAGCTTCCAAGGATTTGGAGGCAGACAAGCTTTCAGAGGCGATCCAAAACCAAAAAACGAGTGTCGAAAGTTTGCAGCAGTTGCTGGAATTGTTGCAGAGTGAGAATCGAGATAAGCGCGTTCGTGAAGAGCGAGATCAAGTTAGGCGATGGATCGAAGAAACCGATCGCTTGCTGAGAATGCAAGGTTCGTTGCGTGGTCGCACCGAAGGCGGTCAGGAAGCTGAAAAGGCTGCGAAGGATCAGCAGCGTTTGGCCAATAAAGCCGGGGAAATCTCTGACGACTTAGGCGGCAACGAGTCGGAATCTGATTCAGGCGACGCAAGCACCGATTCAAAAAATAGTTCCGAATCGAATTCAGAAGCGGGCGAAGAAGACCCCGAAGAATCTGGAAGTGAGCCATCCGGTGACGACTCAGAGGAAGGAGAATCCGGGGAGAATTCCGAAGAGGACTCGGACAAAGCCGCGCTGCACACCATGCCCTCCCACAAGGCGGCCCAGGCGGGCGTGGCGCTGGTGC
>JBCCEO010000378.1:0-7563 GCA_039030255.1 Planctomycetota bacterium
CGAAAAGCTAGCTCCTTACCTTGTTGATTGAGAATAATTCAAGAAATTGATCCATGCACGATCTCGACCAACTTGGTTACCTCGCTCGACTCATGGTTCGCCTCACCTTTGGCGCGGCCAAGTTGTCGCCTGAAGTGCAGGCATCGCATGGCAACTATGTGTTGAATCTCCAGCGTGAAGATGGTGGTTGGGCGGGGCGCGAAGGCGAGAGTGATATTTACTACACCAGTTTTGCTCTGCGCTCGCTAGCGATTCTTGGCTTGCTGGACGGCGAAGTGGCTCAGCGCAGCGCCGACTTTCTAAAAAATAGAATGCACGCCCACGAAACCATCGTTGATCTGCTGTCGTTGGTTTACTCGGTCAAGCTCTTGGAAGCGACCTGCTCGTTGGACGCTTTTGAAGGGGCTCAGTCGGACTGGGAGGAGCGATTGGCCGAACTGCTCGATAAACTGCGGCGCGACGATGGCGGTTTCAGCAAAAGCATGGAGGGGCAGACGGGCAGCACCTACCAAACTTTTCTCGTGCTACTCTGCTTAGAGTTGATTGAAAGACCTTGCCCCAACGCCGAGGCCGCGTATCAATTCTTGATGAATCAGCAGCAAGATGATGGTGGTTTTTTGGAGATTCGCGTTGGAAAGCGTTCGGGGACCAATCCAACGGCTGCCGCCTTAGGCTCGCTTCGAATCCTGGACAAAATGGACCAGTATCTTGTCGAGGATGCGTCGGAGTTCTTGGCCGAGTTGCAAACGGACGAAGGCGGGTTCCAAGCCAACACGCGGATACCGCTTCCTGATCTGCTCAGTACTTTTACGGCTTGCGTGACCTTGGCGGATCTTGAAACGTTGGAAACGATTTCCCTGCCCGGCGTGCAGCGCTACGTTGACGGGATGCAACAATCTGCTGGCGGGTTCCGCGGCTTCGAGTACGATCACGGCGACGACGTGGAGTACACTTTCTATGGGCTCGGCACCTTGGCCCTCTTGCAAACGGTTTGAATAAGGCTGGCCGCGTGGAAAACGAAACGAAAACTGAAAATACGCAAGCTCCTCCGCCTGGAGTTTCTGGAAAGAAGGTCGCCATCGTCGTGTTGGCGTTGTTGATCGGGCTAGTTGGATCGATCAGCTATGTACTTTCGAGCTACAACAGTATTGATGATGCACGCAAGGAGGCGGGCACGGCTTGGATTGAGCTCGCCGACGAACTTTCTGCTCGTTACAAGCAAGTTGAATTGGACGTTGCCAAACGCGTTGATGATCGCAGTATCGACATGGAGCTAGGCGAAGAGTTTCGTTTGGCCCTCGATCGCTTTCGCGGCACTTCAATTCTTGAAAAGCAACTACTTGCATCTCAGGCACTAGAGCAACTCCTGAGTAAGATGGGTTGCGAGGAAGAACCGACCGCATCTGCAATGGAATACGCCACTGCATTTAACGAGTGCATTGACGACGTGCAGAGACGCTTTGGAAGTCTTGGCGGTCAAATTCTTGGCCTATTTCTTAATTTCCCTGAGTTAACGACTTTCCGGTTCGCCGCGGAATAGCCCTTTCTTCTCAGCGTTGTTGCTGCATTCCGCGTAGTGGAAGTCGTCAAGACTTTCGGCCCTCCACTAACCCGCCGCGTCAGCTAGGCTCCCAGCCACCCTCTGCTTGCGGAGGTTCGGGCGACAGCGGGGAAGTTTTCTAGTACCCATTTGCCGAATGGCAGAGCAAATGCTCGACCCTCAGTTACTGGAACAATACAATGCAATTGTGAGCTATATGGAGGAGCGATTTGGGCGAGCGGACACAAACGGGATGCAAGAGATTCTTGCGCAAATCGAAGGAATGTCCGTTGCAGTCAACATCATTCAACCATCGGAAGAGCATCCATACTTAGTATTGTTCACGAACGGGATGAGCGATCTGCCGATGAAGGTACCTGCGGGACACGAAGACTGGCAGTATGGCGAGTTAATGATTCAACTTCCAAAGGAGTGGGTTCATCCGCGAGAATCAAAGGGCGATCCAAAATGGCTTTGGCCGGTTCGATGGTTGCGACAGATGGCGTACCTCCCACACCTGAACGAAACTTGGCTTGGTCGATCAGCAACGATTGCGACAAGTGAAGATCCCCCGGTTCCGCTCGGTCCTGGCACGGAACGGTCCTGTTTGCTCCTACTTGCCGATCTTGGTGTATTTGATCAACCACTCGAACGCCCGGACGGCAAACACGTTCGCTTTTACACCATGGTGCCTCTGTTCGATTCGGAACGTGATTTTGAACTGAAGCATGGAATGGAGAAATTCCTTCGAGAGTTCTCCGCCAGCGATGTCCCGCTATGCGTTGAGGTAGATCGTCCAAGCTTCGCGTAGCCAACGGAATCAGCACCGGCTATCAACTGACCTTAACTTCGTGCTCTTCGTGTCCTTCGTGGTTGCCTATCTCCCGCTGTGATCAAGCCGCGTTTTTTCCGCCGATTAATTCGCGTAGCACAGCAACCTTTGACCAGCTCCCACTCGGCAAGTGGGAGCTACGTCCAATCTGCCGGATGGGATCGTGGTTTTTTCTTCGTCGGACGATCGAGAGATTTACGAGTGGGTGACACCTTTATCCTCCTAGTGCAGGCAGGTTGCGGAGTTATCGACAACTCTTCCACAAGTCTTGGGTGCTAGCTGGAGGAGATTCGCGGGCAATCTTGGATTCGATTGGAGTTTCTGGGTAGTCCTAAAGTTTAACTAGGCCGCAGTTTACTCACTTGCGGCCATGCCGTTGCTCGAAATTCCGCGTTTCAAGCTCGACTGGCAACTGTTCAAAAATGGGTGATCCAGTAGTCTTCTTCTGCAGCTTGGCAGCTACCAATGCCCCACTAGACGTCCTGGAATTTCCTGTTTTCTAAGACTCGAAAACGGACCTGGAAACCAATGGAAAGGCTTGGAGGCAGCCAAAGCTTCTGTCTAGATTGAACGCGAGAATGGAACCCAAGCATGGATCCTCAAGGTACGGACTCTTTTGATTCTGAGTCGAACGAATCCAACGAAAACGAACTAACCAGCGAAGCAACAAACGAAGTTTCCGAAACAGAAACGGCGACCAGCGAAGCGACCAGCGAAGCGACCCCGGACGAATCGTTGCAGGACGTTGACTCAGCCGAGCGTGAAAGCGGCGCGCTGGGACTTGACGATGAGGCCGAGCTTTCGAATCCGAAAACGGAGGAGCTCTCCTCGGAGTTCGTAGGACGTTGGTCGACATTGATCAGCACAACGAACTGGGAAAAAGGAAAGATCATTTCCGAATGGCGCGAAGCTTTGATGGGTTCGGAATCGCCTTCCAGCACGTACAGCGATGAAGCCTGGGCCCAACAGGTCGGCGGAGTCACGGCACAGCACGTGGGGCGTTTGCGTCGTGTTCACGATCGATTCGGTAGTAGCTACACGACGTATCAGGGACTTTACTGGAGCCACTTCTTAGCCGCCATCGACTGGGACGACGCCGAGATGTACCTCGAGGGTGCGACGCAGAGCAGTTGGAGCGTTTCGCAAATGCGTCGCACGCGTTGGGAAGCCATGGGAGGCGAGCCAGGCGAAGAGCCGCAAGAGGCAGAGATTGCGGCGGTCACGCAAGACGAAGACTTCACGCCCTTGGCCGAAGTTGACGAAACCGGTGTGCGAGACGATTCGCGTGGCGTGGCAGAAGGGCCAAGAGCGGAAGATCCGGACTTTGGCGACGAAGATTCTTATGCCTCCGGCGAAGCAGGCACGATGGTTGAAGAAGACGAGGCATTGCCATGGGAGGACGCTGACGGTGCAGGTGGTGCTCCCGCCGATTCGCCCTTTGCCGATCTGCCGAGCTTGCCAACGGATCTGGCCGAAGCACTCGAGCAATTCAAGCTCGGTATCATCCGCCATCGTGCGGACTCTTGGGCAGAAGTTGCTCAAGAGGATGTGATCAAATCCGTTGAGGCACTTCGAATATTCGCTGCCCAGTAGCTGTTAGCTTCTAGTAAAATTGAAAACGCAAATGACTCCGCCCTGGTATGCTCGGCGGAGTTTTTCATTTACTGCATCCGCATTTTTAACGAGTCGACCCCATGCGAAACCATCCTGCAAAGTTCTTGGCCATGAAGCTGATGGCTTGGATCCTCTTCAGTGCTTCGTTGGCCAACAGTTTGGCCCAGGAGCAAGAATTCACGGAGCAAGATCGCTTGCGAGGCTCGGTAACGCCCGAGCGCGAGTGGTGGGATTTGCAGCGTTATGAACTGGACATCGAAGTGTTCCCAGAAGAAAAGCGATTGGAGGGAAGCAACAAGATTCAGTTTCAAGTTCTAAAGCCCGCGCAGCGAATGCAGATCGATTTGCAGGAGCCGATGAAGATCACGAAGGTCTTGTTCGGCGAAGAAGAGCTAGGCTTCGAACGCAACGGGAACGTCTACTCCATTGATTTTACGGAGGCGCCGACCAAGGATTCGACGCAAACTATTGAAATTCAATATGAGGGTACGCCAGTCGAAAGCAAACGTCCGCCTTGGTCCGGTGGATTGACTTGGCAAAAGGACAAAAACGGAAAGCACTTCATCGCGACGACTTGTCAGGGCGACGGTGCTAGTTTGTGGTGGCCTTGCAAGGATCATGGTTACGACGAGCCAGACCGGGGTGTGGGACTCACCGTGACCGTTCCGGAAGATCTCGTCGCGGTTGCCAATGGACGCTTGGTGGGGCAAGAGGATCTGGAAGCGGAGTCCAAGCGAGTGTTCGAGTGGAATGTAACCAAGCCGATCAACAACTATTGTGTAAACGTAAACATCGGAGACTACGTCAATTTCTCAGATACTTTTGAGGGCGAAGGTGGGGAGCTCGATATGCAGTACTGGGTGCTGCGTGATGACAAAGAAATTGCACAGAAGCAGTTTCGTGAAGCCCCGCGAACTATCGAAGCTTTCGAATACTGGTTTGGTAAGTATCCATTCTATGAAGACAGTTACAAGCTTGTAGAAGTTCCCTATCTAGGTATGGAACACCAAAGTTCGGTCACTTACGGGAATGGATTCCAAAACGGCTATCGTGGAACCGATCTCAGCGGTACCGGCGTCGGAATGCTGTTTGACTTCATTGTCGTTCACGAGTCAGGCCACGAGTGGTTCGGGAATAACATTTCAATGAAGGACGTGGCTGACATGTGGATTCACGAGAGCTTCACCAACTACTCGGAAAACCTATTTGTCGAATATCACTTCAGCGAGCGTGAAGCGCAAGATTACGTGATCGGTTGCCGGAAGCGAGTCGGCAACGATAAACCCATTATTGGTGTCTACAACGTAAATCAATCGGGCTCAGGTGACATGTATTACAAAGGAGGCAACATGTTGCACTCCATGCGCCACACGATTGATGACACGAAAAAATGGCGAGAGATATTGCGTGGCTTGAACGAAACGTTTTGGCACCAGACAGTGACGACGGAACAAGTTGAATCGTACATCAGCGAGCAGGCAGGGATCGACTTCGGTTTATTCTTCGACCAATATCTGCGTGGTACGAAAATTCCTGAGTTCAAGTACTCAATTCGCGACAACAAAATGATTTATCGCTATGAAAATGTGGTGAAAGGATATAGTTATCGGATTCGAGTCCAACTCGACGGGAACCAAATCTGGCTGACGCCCAAGGAGGAGGAGCAAACTTTGACCTCCGCAGTACCGATTGAGTCGGTGGAAGTGGACCGGAATTTCTATGTCACAGCAGAGCAAGTGACTAGGTAGTCAGCTCGTACTTGAATTACTTTCGTCAGATCTGTGTATTTTGAGTATTGACTTAATCTGGCATGAACAACAAAGTACTCTGGCTTTTTATTTACTCAGTAGCGATGGCATTATTGGAATCTGCTGTCGTGGTTTACATGCGCCGTCTCTATTATCCAGAGAATCCACTCGAGTTGTTTCCACTCAGATTCCTGAACCAATATGATCCCATTTTGGAGATTAGTCGCGAAGTATCCACCGTCTTGATGATTCTCGCGGTTGCCTTTCTGGCCGGCTATGAAACTTGGACTCGACGTTTTGCAGCTTTTGTATTCGTCTTTGGGACCTGGGATTTGTTCTACTACGTCTGGCTCAAAGTCCTAATGGATTGGCCGCAACAATGGCTCGAGTGGGACGTATTGTTTTTGATCCCCATGATTTGGCTTGGCCCCTGGATCTGTCCCGCGCTCATTGCATTGCTGTTCATGGTTTGGGGAGGATGGGCGATGAGTACGCCCCGCGAGGTCTGCTTCACGAAGCGAAGTACATTAGTCTTCGTCCTGGGGGCTCTCTTCGGGTTGGTTGCCTTCATGCAGCCGCCTTTGACGGTTGAGCCAGATGCGCTAATTGACTATGTACCTGGAACATTTTGGTGGCCCCTGTATGGCGTTAGCGTTTCGATGATGGCCCTTGCTTTTGGAATGACAGCGCGCGCTGAAGAACTGAATGTTGCATCGAAATAAGGCGGCAAGGGTATAGGAAAACGAAAAAGAGTGTGCAGGGAAGCAAGTGTTGAAGGCCATTTGAAGCTGGATTAATTCAGCTTGCAGGGAAGATGGCTGTTGCCCTGGAGAGATCGCCGACTAACTGTCGGGCGAGAAATAATCGGCAGAGAAATGTTGGTAGGACGGACTTCGTCGATGTAGAGTCCACTGGGCCCGCCGTACCAATGTTCAGTTGTATTATCGTCGCTAGGCAAGGGGAATACCTAGTGCATACTGCATACTTGGGCTGCGTATTTTCCAGCCCTCTCAAAGATTTCCAATATAAATCGAAGCCACACCCAGCGTCATCTGGGTGACGCGCACTTCCTTCAATCCCGCCTGCTCCAAGCGATCCGCCAGAGCTTGGCCCGTTGGAAACTCTGCGACGCTGTTTGGGAGGTACTCGTAGGCCTCTCGATTGTTTTTGGCGAAGGTTTGACCTACTCGCGGAAGCACGTGGCGAAAGTAGGCTTGATACAGGTGGCTGAGACCGGGCATGGTGGGCTTTGAAAATTCCAAGACGCACACCTGACCGCCAGGCGCACAAACTCTTAGCATCTCACGGATGCCGAGGTCGGTGTCTTGCACGTTTCGTAAACCAAATGCAACGGTAACCGCCTGGAATTTGTCATCCTCGAAAGGCAGTTCTTGGGAATCTGCTTCAATAAAGTCGACAGGTAATCTTGAAAACTTCGCGGCATGCTTCTTACGAGCATTTTCTAGCATCGGGGCACAGAAGTCTGTGCCGATCACTTGCTGTTTGCCTTGGACATGTTTGGCCAGCATCAGGGCCAAATCACCGGTACCAGTGCAGCAGTCGAGAATGGGCAAATCTTGATCTAGCCTCAACTGCTTCAGTACTCGCTTGCGCCAAGAAACGTCAATGCCAAGCGATAGGAGATGATTCATCAAATCGTAGCGCGGAGCAATCTGGGCAAACATGTCACGCACACGCTCGCCGCTTTTGTCGAGTTCTGGCCTTTGTTCAATATTTTGCGATTCAGCAGTCATCTCACTCACGGTTGTTCTTCGCAATACATTTGCTGCAATTTCGACGTAGCCCAGTAATTCTGAAGGGAAGTTTCA
>JBCCEO010000379.1:0-7556 GCA_039030255.1 Planctomycetota bacterium
CAGCGATTGGCGCAGATGGCGCGCGCTGCCGGCATCCACCTGGTGCTGGCGACGCAGCGACCCAGCGTCGACGTCTTGACGGGCGTGATCAAGGCGAACTTCCCGTCGCGCGTTTCGTGCTGTCGCGATCCAAAGATCGGAGCGACCGAACGGCTGAAGCGACGAGAATGCTCGCCTCCGCGATTTACCGCATTGATTCCGACGCAGAACCGATGAATCAAATCTTCGAGAAGCTAGACCGACAACAAATCGACTCGAAGGAAACAGCGAATTGGAAGGCAAGCATGATCCTGCAAGCCGAAGCTGCCTCGGATTACATTCCTTTGATTGCAGCAGCAGTAAACGGAATCGACCCAAGCAAGCATCTAGGGAACTACGAAATGGAGGCAAAATGGATGCGATTGGCCCTCGAATCGGGAGACGCCGAATTAAAAGCGAAAGTCCAAGAGTTCAGCGAATCGCATGATTGCTTGTTGCGTAAGCGAGCGTTGGAAGTTCTAGAAGAAATGGAACAGTAGAATGCGTGTGAGAACAACGGTAATCACGTACTTTTGCTTGTGCATCCTGTCCAGCGTATGCCCCTTGGCTGCGATGCTAGCCACGCAGAGTTCGTTCGGGCAAGTGAATTCAAGTTTGTTGCAAAAGATTGCTATTCCTCTGGACGAACTGGACTTGAGTCTGCACGAATACGGCGGAAGTGGATACGGTAGCGGTTTTGGTGCACAGATGCTGGCCGATCAAGACAACGGCTATGGGGGCTACGGCGGGTATACGGCAGACTGGGGGGCGGCGGGCTATGGCGGCGACGATGGTTACGCCGGCGGAGTCGGTGGTTATCGGCCCAGTGAATTTGGAGGAATCGACGTGGACGAATTCGACGCATTCCTTGAGCCGAAGATCCGGCCGTCCTGGATTGAAAAGGAGTCCTTTTATAACCCAATCAAGAACAGACCGCCGGCCAATATAGACGGTTCCAGATTGCGCGTGCGCTGGGGCAGGACGCACATCACCCCGCTCGGAGATCGTGTCACCATCACGGGGCGGATCGTGCTGCAACACGAGGAGACGAGCAAGTGGGGTGAACCTGGCTGGCGTCTACCGATCACGGTTGCTCTTGAACGCGAGACGCACGCTCCGGAAGGCACAGCGGAGAGCCTTAATCTACGGCGCAACGAATCCTGGCATCAAATTGCCGTTTCAAGGAAGAACGGAGAGTTTGCTGCTACTTTGAGACTCGGTGATATATTACCATTCGTTGCACACGAACGTCGCGTCTCAATTGCACTTGGGAAAATCGAGCAAAAAAGAGCGCGCCATTATGCTGTTTGGAGCTCCCAAGACAAAACTGTTGAGGCATCGGTGCAGCCGCTTCAGTTACCAGCACGTGAGCCATTAAGTGAAGCGTTGCTAAACGTACATGCAGCATGCTCAAGTCCCCAAAGCATGGTGGAAATGATTCGAGCCGTCAATGTGCTTTGGGATCTGGGCGACGAGCAAGCCTTAGCAACGCTCGAACAGTATCGTGCATTGCGAAAAGAGAATTCGCAAGTTTACGAAACGGACGGCGCCCTTATTTGGATTGCTCACCTGCTTTTCGAGCCGATTGAAATGGGGCAGTTGATGCCGCTTCCAAAGGAAGTTGCTCCTTCTGATCGCAAGATGTATCCGGACACTTGGCCACTTGCTCCTTGGTTTGTGGATTCCGATTTACCCATTACACGAACCAATCGTTGGGGGGCAGTCTTTGGAGGAAGCGGCGCGGCATTTTATGAACATTTGAGTGAGCTGAGGAAGAAATGTGTGTTGCGTGATCGCAAGCTTGTTCCCGAGGGTGATCCTGTGAAAGCGTTTAGGCGGTTAGAGACAACGCCTGCAATTTCCAATTTGCGCCCCTATGCGTACACTCCACCAGTTTTCTATTTTCGAGCGCAGGTACTTCGTTCGCTCCCGGCGGAGCGAATTGAGCAGATTAAGAAACTGACCGACAAAGACAACTCGCAGTGGAGTGTTGCTTGTCGACTCGCGGAGCTGTCGCCAGTGCGATGGAATGAAGAGCAGCAATGCTTCGAAGAGCAACCTTGATGGGCAATCTTCATGGTCTTCTTTCGCTCCGCCGAAAGCCACGCACTTAGTAACTCGTAGCGGATGTTGTCAAGACTTTTGGCGATTCAGTAGACGACTTCGAAGGACCTTGGTGGCCGGCGATACAGGAAGAACCTCCCCGGACTATCGTCCGACCCTTGTATGTTGGTGGCTGGCACGGAATAGATAAGAAAGGATGCTGGGCTTTCGGCGGAGCGAAAGAAGACCATGCCATCGCTGAAAATTGCTAACGCAATAGTGAAGAGAGATCTTGGTCGACTGGAATCAGACTGCGGCGATCATTGTTGGTGATTGCCGTCTTCATGGCCTCTGACTCTTGTTGCATCAGCTCGACGATGTCCGTACGGCGATCGGCGATGTCGCTCACTTCCCAGCGGTCTTCGGGTTTGACAAACAAAGTTGGCAGGCGTTCGTCTTCTTGATGCAAATGACTGCTCCAGGCTGGGACACGCAGCCAATTTTGGTCTGCGGTGTCGATCCAAGCTCGCTGGAAGCAGGCTTTCCACTTTCGAGGAGTATCACTGAGGGGCAGGCTCAAAATGTCTTCGCCCCAAATCTGGGGCTGCATATTGGATGCAATCTCGCTGGAAAGCGTTTGCCCTAGGATCGTCGCGGATACATCCGGCAATTGAAACAGCTCATTGCGCCTCGAAAGGGTGAGGTCTGGACGAGCCCTTGGCAGCAGGAGTGTTGGAACGGCTAGCTCTTCGAGATAGAGCTGCTGATCGCCGCTTGCTTCGTTAGAATCAAAACCGACCCGATGATGCTCGCCCAGGGGCGTGCCGCCAAGTCCTAAGATTGCCCAGGACCAAGTCTCCGCATCATCTCGACCTGCGATCGCAGCAGCCAAAGTGGCGAAGGCGTCGTCGATCATTGCCATCTGGGCGTTTGCAACTTGCCCCCAGCCAACCACTAGGTCTGGATCCGTGGACTTGTCGATCGAAAAACTCGGCGGCCCAACTTCACCCGGCGGATCGGGATCTTCGGGATCGATAAATGCTTGCCGGAGTTCAAGCGGCGCGTCCCACTCCAGCCGAAGTCCGCGGCTGTGAATCCAAACGAGTCCGTTACGATGACTTAGTTCCTCGCCAGCGGCCTGAAACAGTTGTAGACATCTGGAATCTTCCCAGTTCTCAACAGGTGACTCGTTACGCTTCGAGGACACGAACATGGCGTTCTTGCAACCAGCCTGTTCGGCCCACGTTGCAACTTGTTCGCAGTCCGACAACAAGCAGGATTCGACGCCAGCCTGATCGCAATGCTTAAAAATACTGGTCGCGGCGTCGAGATTTTGGGCAGCATGAACGCCCGTCCACAGGCTTTGCAACTGCTCTTCAAATTTGCAGGTATCCAGAAAACACTGGTCGAGCACGACTCCTTGCGTAGCCAATTGATCCAACATCGGCGTGCGTGCTAGGTTCGCGCCGTAGGAACCTAACAGCGAGACTCCCATGCCTTCGACGACAACTACAACAGTGTTTAGCAACGATTCGTCCGTTTTGTAAATCCTACAAGCTGCGTAATCCGGTTCTTCCGAAACTGCGATCTCGGAATTTTGGGCCGATACCGAGCTCAGATCGCGGGATGAGCAGCGATCTTTTACGTGAGTGTACTCGTGACCTAGCCTTGAGTGAAGCACGGAGATAACCGTGGAAAGCGCCTTGGGGCCGATGGATAGAATTCCCTCGCACGAGAGGTGCAACTGCAATAACCAAGAGAAGACTTCAAGAAATCGCCCAGCATGGATCCGATCGAAATAAACAGTTCCGCCTCCGTTGATGGCTTGCAAACCGTCGTTCTTCCGACGACCAGTTCGCAAGATGAATTTCAAATCAAGCGTATACGGGTTTGGGGCGTGGAATTCGCCAAGCTCGACATGATGCGTACGCTTGAATTCGTTCGGTACTTAGTCCAGCGTGGCAAACCAGAATTCCTAATCACCGCGAACTTAAACTACCTGATGCTGACGCAGGAGAATCCGCAGCTTGAGAAAGTAAACCAGCGTGCGGCAGCGATACTGGCCGATGGACATCCCATTGTTTGGCGTAGTCGACTCGGCAGTTGTGTTCAGCGATTCCGCGCGATGTTTGGGGCTCGCAAGGCTGCGACAAGTGGTTTGCAAAGTCGAGTCGCTGGGAGCGATCTGATTCTGGAGTTGGGTCGATTGTCGGCTGAGCATGGCTATCGAGTATTCTTACTTGGCGGAGAGCCGGGGGTGGCAGAAGCTGCTGCGGACGTAATGCAAACGAAGTATCCTGGCTGCCAAATTGCGGGCTGCTACGCACCTCCCTTCCGTAAACTTTCCGAGCAAGAAGAGCTCGATATGCTTGCAAGGATCTCTGATACCAAGGCAGACATTCTCTTGTTGGCAACGGGGCAACCTCGCGGCGAAATTTGGCTTTCGGAAAACCTGGACAAAATTGCGGCGTCAGTAAGCATTCAAGTCGGAGCAAGTTTTGATTTTCTCGCAGGCAAGTCGCGTCGGGCCCCCAAGTTCTTTCAGCGGATTGGCTGCGAGTGGCTTTATCGTGCCTGCAGCGAGCCACGCCGCCTGGTTCCTCGTTACGCACGCAACGCGGCATTCTTACTGAAATGCGTCATACGAGAATCATTTTCTAAGCAATAATAGTCCCCCTTCCTGCGTGTAGTAAACGTCCCGAAAGACTGGTGTGGCGAATGCGTCAGTGATTGGCGCAATAACCATGTTGGCGCTTGATTCGGAATCAATTAGCTTATAGGCATGGCAAACTTAGATAACATAACGCGGGACGCGGCAGGATGGTCAGTACGCATAGTCCGTGATGGCCAGCAGCATTCGAAGTACTTTCGTTTCTCAAAGGGCGGTGTGCAGGCGGCGCTGAACCGAGCGAAGCGCTGGCGAAACAAGCAGCTTCGCGAGCTGGGCCCGCGCCGGTGGAAGGCGGGGCCTAGAAAAAAGGCTGTTAACAACACCTCTGGAACGACGGGAATCAGCAAGAATGTCTACGGTCGCTGGGTTGCAACTTGGCAAGAAGGTGGGCGTCAAAGATTCAAGACGTTCCGTACTAAAAAAGAGGCGATTGCGCATCGAAAAGAAATGTTGAGCGCGACGCTTTCAGGATAGGGATCAAGTTTCAGCGATCTATATTGAGGTGTTGGCTTCTGACTCCTCGACCGGAACACCTATCTTTTACAACCGCCAACGCTCTCTCGTTTACGATAACACGCTTGCACTTTAGCCCAATAGAAGCGGAGCCGGCGCAAGCCGCCCGGTTGGGCAGCGTTCGACAACGGCGAAACAAAATTTGCTAAGCGCGAAATTAGCGGATCACATCGGAAATTTCGCAGGTTGCACCGGAAGTACACGTGAAATCATTACCGGAGGGCTTGCGCCCATTCCGCTTGCATTTTTTGTCGCCTACAAAACTCCATGGTGCTTTCAATCTACGCACCGGTTCATTACGACTACCTATCACCTGAAGCCTATCACCTGAAACTTATAACCTCATACCTCGCAGGCTGGAGTTCTAGGTCTGCACCGTAGGTCTCTAATACCCGCCTCCAGAGTCGTCGTAGAATGATTCGGTGCCTATGTCGTAGTCTTGTTGCAAATCGTTGAGTACGGGCCAAAAGGCGATGATTCCGATGATCGATAGGATGACGAAGAAGGCAGCAAAAGCAAGCTTTGTGCCAGCGCGGACGGTGCGGCGGCGGCGTGAGCGAGTCGCCCGAGTGCGTTTGTGTTCCAAATAGTCGCGCAGATCGTCGGCGAGTTCGCCTGCTTCTTGGTAGCGCCAGTAGACTTTTCTGGCTAGCGCACGTTCGCAAATGGCTGCGAGGCTGCCGCTGGCAAGCGGATTGAGATTGCAGGCAAACTCGGGTTCTTTCTGAACAATGTCGTGAACAAGCTGATCCGCTTTGGACAAATGTGGTTGCTGGCTACAAATGATCTGGAACATCAAATTGCCAATGGCGTAGCAATCGCAACAGGA
Organism: Planctomycetota bacterium; assembly: GCA_039030255.1. Taxonomy (GTDB): domain Bacteria; phylum Planctomycetota; class Planctomycetia; order Pirellulales; family Pirellulaceae; genus Aureliella. The sequence goes on from JBCCEO010000379.1 coordinate 6,075, forward strand.
TGTAAGCATCACCGAACCTTGGGCCAACATCTCGGGTGGTTGTTCTTGAATCATTTCGTCCGATGCTAGATCGGGATCGAAAGGAAGAATACGTGTGTCGACCAGCAGGTGTGATTTGCTACGTCCCAGAATATGTCGGCTGGTAAGATATCCGCTCAAGATTCCTTTTTTGTGTGCAAGTGCTGCGGCTCGGGCAAGCAATTCAAAGAGTGCTGTGATGCGGCGGGCGTATCCAGCAAATTTGGCTTGGGCAGCTTTGTTCCAAGCATCCAGTCCAAGAGCCTCTATAGAGAATGGGCGAATGAAGCTGTGGATGCATTCGACGCTATAGTTCTTGGCCAGATCAGACAGGCTGGCTTCCAATTGCCTCAGGAAGCGAGCGGCTTCAGCTTCAGTGCCAGGGTAGTGAATGGTCAGGTGGAGTAATTCTTCCAGCTGGAAACTCTCGTCACTTGCGTCAAAGAGACTTTGCTCTTCGTTGCGTAGCGAGTGCCCTGAATCGACAATCGTGAATTTCTTCGCCTTGGTCGCCTGCAAGATCCTTGTCCTTTTCCGTCCAGAAGCGCGGCGTGGATCTGGTATACACGTGCCAACACTCTTTTCATCCAGTAGCCTTGCCCCAGTGACATTCCACTACTACCTGGTATTCAAGATTTGGCTAGCCGGACAGACTGCGCGAGGAGATGGCGCAAATTGATTTTTGAAATGGGGTTGTGGATTGCAACCAAACCGTCAGACCAGGGATATTCGCGCGAAAAAGTATTTTTGAGAATCGCGGATGCAGGAGAGCCTACCGCGGGGGAAACACGTCGTAATTGAGAGGAGGATTTTTGCGGAGGAGTGCCTACCAATCCTTTTGACGCCGGGATTGCTTTTTTTGCGAGTGGCGTTTCTTTTCGTCGAGTCGCCGACGTTTGGAGGCTAGGCTGGGCTTGGTTTTGCGACGACGTTTGGGAACTACAAACGCCGCACGCAGCATTTGTGCCAGCCGCTTTCGACATGCCTCAATGTTCTGCGGCTGATCACGGTGCTCTTGAGACTGAATAAGCACACTTCCATCGCTCGTGAGATATCGCTTGCCAAGTACTTTGAATCGAGTCCAAACCGAAGTTGGTATTGAGTTTTCTTTTGGAGTCCATCGCAGCGTAGCTTTGCTGTTCACTTTGTTGACGTTCTGGCCGCCCGGTCCGCTGCTGCGCGCAAAGCTCCATTGCAAATCCTCTTCAGGAATTGTCAGCTTGTCGTTCACGTAGATGCCAGACATTTTCTAACGCAGTTTCTTGAGGCTTTGAGTTTCTCCAGAATCTTGTCATACCAATGCGAGGGACACTGGCAGCAGACAATGCGATTCCGTTCCGTATTCTAGACCAATACTCGATTGAAGATTCGCATTTGGCAGCGAAGGTTCGGCCTAGCCGGAATCCTGGAGGCCAATTCCGGGTGAATGTGCGATTCTCGGGCGCAATTCTGCGGATCGACTCG
>JBCCEO010000380.1:0-7545 GCA_039030255.1 Planctomycetota bacterium
CCGAATTTTTGGAAGTTTACGATGCCTTAATTCAGTCTCAGATTCCCCTTGGTCTGATCTTGGATCGAAACCGTATGCTGATTCATACGATGGGTGACATCGCGAGCGTCCTAAAAACCACCTCAGGAATATTTCGTGGTGTTATCGACGATTTTTTGGATGGTGCAGCCGGAACCACATTGAATGCTGCGTTAATTCGCGCGCAGCGGCAACCAGACACCAGCTTCGTCTTGGAACGTATTCAGCCTAGTCAAGATCGACCTGATCTATATCGTGTCCAGGTAGCCGCACTCACGTTGAATTCGATCCAGGTGGTCGGATGGAGCATTGGATTCGAGTCCATGCAAATGGTGGATACCCCGGAAGGATCGAGCCAAGAATCACTTCGGGTGCGAGTGGACACAAGTGATAGTACTGAGATCTTGGAATCCGAGTTGGAGTTCACGCGAGAGAGCCTGCGGGCTTCGATGGAAGAAATGGAGGCAAGCAATGAAGAATTGCAGGCAACCAATGAGGAAATGATTGCGTCCAACGAAGAGCTACAAAGTACCAATGAAGAACTCCAAAGCGTGAACGAAGAACTTCACTCGGTGAACGCAGAGCTAAATCGCAAAGTGGGACAACTCGAGGAGAGTAAGAATGATCTTGAGACTTTCTTCGCTTCATCGAATGTGGGGACGGTTTTTCTCGACGCCATGATGCGTATCCGAAAGTTTACTCCTGCGATCAATCGACATATCAATTTACTGCCACGCGATGTTGGCCGCCCCTTGACCGATTTTACAAACCGTTTGGGCGTCGCCAATTTTGACGTGCTTGTCAAGCAGGTGATTAGTAGCGGGGATAAGTGTTCGCTCAGCGGGGTAGATGATTTCGGCGAAATGACGGTCATTAATATTCTGCCATACGTTACGGGAGGAGTGGTTTCGGGGGCCGTGTTCTCAGTTGTTACTCGCGCCGAATTGTCCGAGGGTACGACGTTAATGCGATCCTTCGATCGGTCCGGTGTTTGGGAATGGCCTGACGTAAAGTCTGATTCCATGTGGTGGTCGCCGACTTGCTATGAGTTACTTGGCCTCGAAGTAGGGTCGCTGGCAAGCATGAGCGGTTTCCAAGAGCTGCTTCACGAGGAGGATCGTTGGCAACTAAGTCATAAGGGCACTTCGCGTTGCCCTTTCGCGACCTCCGGTTTGCTGCGGCTTCGTTTGCGTTGTGCCAATGGCGAATTCAAAGGCTTCGAGCTGCAAGGCGTCAGTGAAGTTTCTGAGGAGGGAACGATAAAGAGCATGTCTGGAATGATTGCCGCATCCAATCACTTCCTCCTACACACCTCCGGCATTCCCGCAAAACACAAAGAATATGCGGGCTAGAAGTTATTGCTTCATCTCGGGCTAGTAGCAATTTGAAGATCCGTTCGCGACGGAGGATTGTGAGATATGCGGTATGATCCGTATGTGAGCATGCGAGATCGCTGAATCATTCGGTCGTCATCTCACTCGATCGATGACGATTTTTCAGGAAGTGATCCAGCAAGTCAGGCGCCACCGGTTTAACGATATGCTCATCAAATCCAGAAGCTAGAGCTTCCTCGCGATCTGTGGCTTGTCCATATCCGGTCAGTGCAATCAGAAACATTTCCCGCGTGTCTGCGTCGGCTCGGATTTTCTGCGCTATTTCGTAGCCACTGATACCAGGCAAGCCGATATCGATGATTGCCGTTTCCGGGCGCAGTGACTTGATCATCTGCAGTCCTCGAATCCCATCATTGGCAATCGAGACGTGATATCCAGCATCCTCCAGCAAGAAGGCCAGCATCTTCGTTGCATCAATATTGTCCTCGACCAAGACGACTCGCGTGGTTTGGCTTGGCAGCATGTGTGGCTTTGGGACATGGTCGGCATTGGTTTGTGGCTCACAGGTTGAAATGCTTACCGTGAACTTGCTACCGCATCCTTCGCCAGCGCTGTAGACCGAGACTGTACCGTCATGCAATTCGACCAAGGATTGGACCAGAGTCAGTCCAATTCCGAGACCACCGTCGGCGCGATCAATAGTGTGATCCGATTGGGCGAATAGTTCAAAGATCCCGGCGACATGATCCTTGCGGATACCAACACCATTGTCGCGAACGGATACTGACGCCATTCCTGCTTCTGCCGTCAGCGAGAGTTCGATTGTTTCTCCTGGTGGAGAATACTTGGAAGCGTTCGTAAGCAAGTTCGAAATGACTTGCATGATTCTTGGTTCACTGCCATTTATCCAGACGGTTTGATCACACAAAATCGTCTCGATGGGCTGCTCACGGGCAGCACAACGTGGTCGAACGCTTTCCAGGGCTGCTGCGATCGCGTCCTTTACGTTGAAGGGCCTTCGTTGCAAATGAATCTTGCCTTGGCTGACCCGCGTCACGTCCAGTAGGTCGTCCAAGAGCGTCGCCATGTGTGAACTCTGGCGACGAATTATTGCCATGGATTCCTGAGCCGATTGTTCCAGATCGTGTTTCGCCATAACCCCATTTGCGGCCACGATTGTCGACAATGGATTGCGCAACTCATGCGAAAGCATGGCGAGGAATTGGTCCCGTTTGGCGATCGAATCTTGCAGTGCAAGCGTTGTTTCTCTTAGTTTCGAAATATTGACAAGAGTCAAGAGCGCACCTTCGGCCATCGAATCAGCTGGTTTCCCTGCCACGGACCGATAGGGCAGCAAACGCATCAGAAACCAAACTCCAGCTTTATCGCAAACCTCTTCTTCGAGTGACTCGCCCGTCTCGATGACTTGTTGCAGTTTCTCCGTCAAGTCATCACATTCGATGGAGTTGGTGAAACTATCGATACGCCTTCCAATATCCTGCGGGATTATATTGAAGGCTTCACCAATCCGTGGCGTAATCTTTCTGACCTTGAGTTCTCGATCTAGAAAAACAGTGTGAACTTCGGTGCAGAGGAGTAGGTTATCCATATCCCGCGTGACCTCAGATAACTCTGCGATCTTGTTCTGATACTCGGCATTCACGGTATAAAGTTCTTCGTTGACCGAATGCAGTTCTTCATTGGTACTTTGTAGCTCTTCATTCGAAGCCAGCATCTCTTCATTGGTCGCCTGCAATTCTTCGTTACTTGTTTCAAGTTCTTGAATCGTTGCCTGAAGAGTTTGTTTTACAATTTTCAATTCGGCCTCAAGGGCGGACAGATGTTCTGCCGCCAATTCTGCTGGTGCTTCCACTACCTCTTCTTTGGATGTGTTCCATTCATCGCACTGGATCTGGATCAGTGCATAATTTCGATTTTCCAAGTTATCTGAAAAAGGGCGAATGCCAATGGTCATAGAAACGGGTGCGCCATCCAAGTCGGCGCGGATCTCCCGAAGTAGAGTTTCCTGTTGGTTCTGCGTTGAACGCTTGAGTCCGGCTGTGACTGCGGCGCGTAGCTCAGGCAAAATCCTTTCGGAAAGCTGCGATGTCGCCCTTCCCTCTTCGGGCCTTAGGTAGATTCCGGCATCCCCAAATGTGTGCACTAGATGGCCTTCTTGCGTAACCAAGAATGAAGGCGGCATTACTTTGGAAAGCATCGCATCGTAGACGCTCAAAAGTAGTCCGTCGCTTTGCGGGACGTGCAATTGGTTGGCAGTGTTTGTCTGCTTGATGAGAGGACGGTCGCGTTGAATAGTTGTCGCGAGACGCGCATCGCGTCGTTTCTTAAAGATGCGCCATCGCTCGTCAATCGCATCGAATTCTGCCGCGACTGCAACAGGATTTTCGCTGGGCCCTAAGAAGAGTACTCCTTGAGCTTTGAGGCCGAAATGAAAAAGAGTGAGTATTTTTCGCTGGGTTTTGGGTTGCATGTAGATCAAAAGGTTGCGGCACACAACCATGTCTACACGAGTGAACGGGGCATCGCGCAAGATGTTGTGTTGTGCGAATACGATCGCTTGCCTTAATTCTGGAATGGCGCGGAATTCATGGCCCACGGCAGCAAAGTATTTGTAGCGAAGGTTTTCAGGTACATCCCGAAGTTCTTCCGCACGGTAGGTTCCCAGTTGAGCGACTTCTAAAGACTGAGGATCGATATCTGTTGCAAAAACCTTTAGAGTTGCCTTGCTGTTTAGATCCGCCAACGTCTCCAGAATGAGGATGCCAATGCTATAGGCCTCCTGGCCCGTGGAGCAACCAGCAATCCAAATACGAATTTCGTTGCCACTGGCGTTTCCGACGACTTGTTGTAACGCCGATCGAAGGGACTCAAAGGCCTCCATATCGCGAAAAAAGCGTGTCACTCCGATGAGCAAATCGGAGTAAAGCGATGAGAGTTCTTGCGAATCGGAAGCGACCAAGTTTGCGTAGTCATCGATATTGTCCAGTTTGGACAAAACAATTCTGCGCTCGGTTCGTCGCACAATTGTATTGGACTTATAGCTCTCCAGATTCAAACCAAATGCCTCGCGGATTATCGCATAGATCTTTTTCAAGCCTCCTCCGTTGAGTTCCGGAGGTGTAGCAGCACCTTCGATCGCGGCGGGGCGCGGAATCTTCCGATACTTGGCGAGCGCTTCTTTCATGCGTTCCGGGGGCAAAACGAGATCCGCGATTCCCGAGTCTTCAGCACTGCGAGGCATTCCGTTGAATCGGGCGCTTTCTTCGTTTTGCACGATGACCAATCCGCCCGCATCGTGGATGTCGCAAATGCCTCTTGAGCCATCGGAACCGGTTCCAGAGAGAATGATTCCAATTGCCCTTTCCTGCGCATCTTGAGCCAGCGAACGAAGGAAATAGTCGATGGGGAATGTCAGTCCCTCTGATGCATCGCGGTCCTTCAGGATCAACTTGGAGTCGGAAACCGCGAGCTCTTTTTTGGGCGGCATCAAATAGAGATGGTCGGGCTGCAAAGCCATTCCATCGGCTGCCTGCAATATGGGCATGGATGTCTTACGAGCAAGCAATTCATCCATCAAACTCCTGAAGTCGGGTGAAAGATGTTGTACTATGATGTACGCCATTCCCAGGGAATCTGATATTCCTTCGAAGAGGGCCTCAATCGCTTCAAGTCCGCCAGCGGAAGCTCCAATGCCGACAATGAAATCGGGTGATGCTTGACGTTCGGGCGTCTTTTCGTTGCCGATCATCTGGCGTTCCTTGGCCATGAGAATTCCTGAACGAACTATTGCAAGCGATACCGTCCCTGAGGCTGAGGAGTTTGCTCGTAGTTTAGCAGCTTTTCTTGTCCTTTCCGCCCGTAATCCGTAGGGGTTTGCCGCTGTTTTGCGGCTTGCGTTGAAAACTGCTGTTGTACGAGTTGGTTCAATGCAACACGTTCTTAAGCGAACATCGACGGGAATGGATGCCACCTGACGGTGCACATGGATGTCTCGATGCGACGGATCTTTCAGAATCATGGAGCGGAGGAGATGCTATGCTCGTTCTATCAAGGAAGGTCGGAGAGGCAATTGTTTTTCCTTCTCTCGACATCACACTCACGGTTTCAAAGGTCAGGGGTAGCTCAGTCGCGCTAGCAATTGAGGCGCCCAATCAGGTACGCGTCCTGCGTAAGGAGCTGGTTCCCAGACTCCAAAACCGCTGTGCCCAAAAACTCGGTCACCAAATGGGGCACGACTTTCGGAACCAACTCAATGCCGCAGGCTTGTCGCTAAATGTATTGCTGCGGCAGACTGAAGCAGGCCAAGCCCCTGATGCGAACATGTTGAAGCAGGCTCTTGGGGATCTGCAGAGGCTCGACGAGTCGTTGGCATCGGTAAGCCAAAATGGAGACGCCTTGCCGCAGTCCGAAAAGCCTATCGTGCTTATAGTCGAGGACAATGAGAACGAATCGGCCTTGTTGACTGCTTTGCTTCGAAGTCACGGTTTTCGTGTTGTCAACGCGCTGGATGGCCGCGCGGCACTTAACTTTCTGGATTATGCCCCGAGGAGTCCAGATATCGTGCTACTCGATATGAACATGCCACGCATGAATGGCAAGGAAACTGTTTCACAAATCCGCAGGCGTCCGGAACTAAACTCCCTAAAGCTATTTGCCGTCAGTGGCATGACCTCAGATTCTGCCGAAGTACCTGTGGGTTCTGGTGGAGTGGATCGATGGTTTCGCAAGCCCATTCAGCCAGATGAACTGGTTCTTCAGATCGATCGGGAGTTGGCCGCTTAATTCCGCGTTACTCCAAGTTTTCACCTTCACACAAAGGCGAAGGATCACTTCTTTCACTTTCACAACGTTTTTCGGACCCTAGGGTCCGAAAAAGGGGAGATGGAGGGATACCATTTGTAATCACGGATGATTACCTCCTCCCTTAGCTGACTCTGGTTTTAGTATTGTCATGCATTGATGACGAAAGCCCAAATAGCCAAAACCGATCGTAATGAGACAGTAAATAAGAATGCTCGCATGCGACGCACCATGCTCCAACAGCTTCGGTGTATCTAAGTACTGGTCACCCGAAAACCAGGCGCAGCCTATATACACGCCGTTGGCCAACAGGCAGAAGTAGCCGATAAACATCGCATAAGAGTGCTTAAACAGCCAAGCGATCAACACGGGTACACTCGCACCCAGAATTGGCCCGGACCACAGCGTAACCAAGGGGTGGGGATCTGGTTCGAAAATGCTGAAAGGCAGCGAGATCGGAGAGAGACTGTAGCTCGCGAGCGTTCCGCCACAAGCACATCCTGCGACGATGTGTCCAAGCTCGTGGGTTGTCGTCATGACAACCCAAGCGAGGGCAATTAGCAGAATCAATCGCAGCCAGCGCATGTTATTTCCGCTGCAAATTTAGCTCGTAGAACCACATGTCATCATTTGGTACGTCAAGTTCGATTTTTTGGACTTTGCCGCGCGCGTCGCTTACAAAGTTCGCGTTGCCCGCATCAAACCAAGCGAACTCCTTGCGCCACTGAAGCGAAAAAGTGTCATAGTGCATGTGTCGCAAGTCGGCGACTAGATCCTTGTTAGGCAGAAGCTTCAGGACAAGCCCGTTTTCTTCCAGCTCGACCACGGCCTTGCCGTAAAGTGGACATTCAAATGCTCCGGTGTAATCTGATAGTTCATGACTTGGCCGCGTATCGCTCGCCCTTGGCGTAGTGGCAGCTTCAATCCGGCTATGGAAATTCCTGCGAGAGTTGCGAAAGCCCGGAAGTTTCTCGGCGCTCCAGTCTCGCATTTCGCCGTCGATCCAATGATCCATTACTCGATACGAGATCGCCGAGCTGATACCAGTCATGCTATTTGTTAACACGACGATGCCCAAATTTTCCTGCGGCACCAAGAGGACTTGCGAGTACATTCCATCGTATCCGCCTCCGTGCGAGACCACCTTCCGGCCTTTGTAGTCGGAAAGGGACCAGCCAAGTCCATAGCCACGATAATTGGCGGATGGAATGCTAGTGCGATAGGATTGCGATACCGGAATCGGTGTGTGAGTTTCCCACATGGTGGCAGATTGCTTGTCGCCTCTAATCTGTAAAAGTCGAATGTAACCTTCTTTTGGCTCTGAAATGAACTCACTTTTAGGAGGTTGAGTTCCGCCATTAATATCAAAAAC
>JBCCEO010000381.1:0-7540 GCA_039030255.1 Planctomycetota bacterium
CCCAGCTCGAAGCGGGTGTACGAAGGAGAGCTGGGCGTCCCCTCGCGCGAGATCGAGCTGACGGGCGACAATCGCCTTGGCGAAAGAAAGTTCGGAAAACCAAAAACGCCCGATTAGTTTGATGGTTTTCGACCCACGCTCCATGTTTGGCGCTGACGAAAACGCCTTGAACACAAACGAAATGCTGCTTGCGTCGGTAGCTAGAAAGATTTCTAGAGCGCTTGACTGCGCTGTGGTCTATGTTGGGCACGTTTCTAAGCAAGTGGTTCGAAGCAATTCCTACGATCAATATGCAGGTCGAGGAGGTACTGCGCAGGCAGACAACTCGAGATTTGTATGGAATCTGACCCAAGAGAAAACCGAGGAAAAGCGCAAACTAGATTGCACTGTCCCGCTTAGGTTCAGGGAGCATATTCAACATGGATGGGTGTTCAAGTTGAGTATTCCTAAGATGAGCTACGGCGCGAGGCCAGCTCCCATCTACATACATCGGAATTTGGTGAACTCCCCCTTCGAGTTCGAGTTCGCTGAGGAAGCACTTCCGACTGAAGATGAGAGCCGCGAAATTGCAGACTCTGAACAACTGAAGGTCATGCGGTTGGTAGTGACTGAAGTGAATCTGATGGCGGATCAAGGAAATCAGTTCTCCAAAAGTCACTTAACAACGCTGCTATCAAACAGGCTTCGTGTGTCTCAAGGCGTCGTTGCTGCAGCGCTTGAACAGGCAGTCAATGAGGGGTTTCTTTTCATAGTGGTGGAAGGTCGGTCCCGCAGATGTTCTGTCACGGATAAGGGTCGCTCTTGGTTAACTAGCTAGCATTCTCTGTGTGTATATATATGTGTGGGTGCGCACAATATATCCGGATTTAATATCCGGAATATTGTTGCCGCAAGGGCTAGCCATATTTTTGGCACTTTCGGATTTTCGGTCTAAGGGAGTGGCGTTTGAAAAGTAACTCGAAGTACAAACCGGAGTATTGCGAACTAGCGAAGGAGTATGCGTCTGCTGGTTCTACAAACAAGATGCTCGCTGCAGCAATTGGTGTACACGAAGACACGATCACTAATTGGAAAAATGTTCATCCAGAGTTCAATGACGCGCTTACCAGAGCCAAAGTCAGTGCCGACGTGGAAGTCGAAAAGTCTCTCTACAGAATGGCTGTTGGCTATAGCTACGATGTGCAGGAAGCGAGGGTAGTTAGGGACGCTGATGGTAATGAACGGTTGGAAGCAGTTACGCTGACTAAGTTCGTTCCCCCGAAAACTGCTGCTGCAACCTTTTGGTTGAGAAATCGGCAACCTGAACTTTGGAGAGAAAAGCAGGAGGTTGAAGTTACCCCGCTCGCAAACTTGCTAGCCTCCATTGTGAATACGTCCCGCGGATTACCCAAGAACAACCCTGGTGCAGACAAGTATTTATCCAGCTCTAGCTAGTCTTCTCTAGCCTCCTGGCGAACTCTGTGGGGGACATTCCAAAGCCACGTTCTACGTATTCGAACAGTTGCGTCGCGTACAACCTCCGATGTCCTCGCTCAATCTTGCTAACGACCTGCTGAGGGTGCCCTGTTCGTTCCGCGATCTCCAGTTGGGTGAGATTGTGTTCCAATCGTAGCTCTCGCAGCAGCTTTCGCAGCCTTTCTTCTGATACAGAATTTGTTGCCATTCCGAAAAGGTAAACACCTTTCCGGAATAGTCCTTATAGGACTATTATGTGAACCCATTCACTAATAACAAAGCAGCAATTCAGTAGAGTGGTCGTATGGAAAATAGGTGAGATGAATATGTTAAGCCGGTGCAGTCTATTGTTAGTGGCATTACTGAGTGCCTGCAGCTCTGTCCCCAACTATGACGCAAACTCTTTGGCCGCGATGGCGCAGGTTCAAGTAACGACGAATCCGCCCTCTTCACAGCACTTTGTAAAGGTGGAAGGCGTAGCGTGTCAGAGAACATCTCGGAGTATTGCGGAACCTGAACTTCATAGTCAGGCGATGAATGCTCTTAAGGCCGACGCGGTTTCGAACGGGTCAAGACTGGTATCTGCCATGATCTGCCAAGAAGGTGGGACAGATTGGTCTCGCAACTGTTGGCGAACGCACGTGTGTACTGGACTAGCCGAGTTATAACTTGAGACGGGTGCACACTCCATCCCTCATAGGTTTTGTTTAAGCAGAAAGTTCATGTCCGTTCGCGCCGATTCGCTGGCCAACCAATTGCTTTGGTCAGATAACAATAACATCGGAGCAATTTTCTCTAGGAGAGGGTCTCCTCCTAGGATGTTTCGTAGTTTCTCCGCTGAAAGCCTACCCAGGGTTGCTATGACCCACTCGGTCGGGTTGCTTCTAGCTGCTTGTATCAATCCGGAATAAACATCGTCGTTCTCAATAACTGATAGTACTTCAGATATAGCGGGAGCCAGATTCTGATCACCTTGGGCTAGTTCGCGAATAAGGCTATCGACGACATTCTGTGGAGTATCAGGGCCAAAAGCACCAATTGCGTGAAGTGCAACGTTTTCTTCTTCGTCAGCAATAAACGGAACAATATCAGCGTAAGACCGCAATCCCATTTTGCCGAGACCCCAAATTGCGGCTTGTTTCATCTCATGCCCGTTGAAGAGCGGTTCGTGGGCGACCCGGTTTAGAACCTGGTGGCCGAATTCGCTCCCAGCAAGTTCAGTAACCACTAGGACAGCTTCCATGCGAAGGTCGGGTCGGGTGTCGTTGTCCCAGATAAATTGCGAAATCGTGTCTTCACCCAAGGCGGAACCCAAAAATGCGGCTGATCCTGCTGCCTCAAGTTTTACGCGATCTTCCTGCTCGTTGCTAATCAAGTCTTCGAGGGTGGAAGTTGCGAGCGCGATATTTTCCTCTCGGTAGCGCAACGACTTAGCGGCTGCGTATCGATCTATTTCGTTTTCGGAGGCAACCTCGTCCAGAGGGTGGTACTCGAGGGTTGCATAGTCGTCCAAATTAAATATTTGTGACGGAGCTCCGGCGATGATGTCGCTAAGTCCCTGAAAGTTATCACCCGGTTGAACGTATGGTGTTTTGCCCCTCAGTGTATACGTTTGTTTCCTGGCCGAAAGCTCATCAGTCTCCAACATCTGCGTAACGATTTTTTCAGCAGTTACGGAAATGACCTTGCCGGCTCTTTTCGGAACGGTTGTAGGCCAATTACGGTCACGCTCGGCGCCTTCCGAAGCTGATTTAGGTTGGCCAACTTTCGACATGGAAACTGAGTCTCGCAGTGCCCGCGCAGTAAAGAACACGGCCTTATCTGCGGGAACTGGTCCGTTTTCGCCGTCGAACGTCGCGATAAAGGCGATCAGATCGTTGTCACGCAGCCCTGCATCCCAAGCTCTATCCGGGTTGTCGGGCGCGTCACTCATCTTGATTTCCAGCTTTGACTTAGCTCTTACTTCAAGCCTCGTCCCTGTCTTCACGCACAATAGGTCAGGGAGTCGTAAGCGCTTTACCTTAGTAGCCCAAATTTTGTTTGATCCACAATACCTCTCTAGCTCTATTGGCTCGAAACCTCGGTCCTTTAGCTGCGCTATCGTACGATGCACTCCAGCGGCCCCCATTGTTAGGAACCGCAGGAAGCTGCTGTCAGCTTTAAAGCCCACTAGATTTCTTCCGCATCAGCCAAAGCTAGAAGTTCGCTGGGTTCTACTCCAAGCGCATTTGCCAAAGCGAAAATGTTCTCAAGCGTCACATTTCGCTGCGCTCGCTCTACAGAACTAATGTACGTTCGATGAAGTCCAGCTCGGTCGGCTAGCTCTTCTTGTGACAACCCAGTCGCATTTCTAAGTCGACGTAGATTTTGGGCTAGCGTTTGTTTTGGAGACGGAATGGTCGTACTCGCACAGCGTTGGCATTGCTGCTCAAGGTATGATCATGATACTTTTGCGTCTACAGACTTTACGTCACCATTCTGAGTATCTCTTTGTATGACTGAATCGATATCCGATGTTCAAACCTCGGGGTTGCCCGAAACTATAACCGCACCTCGTACCGATCCTATCTATAACTGCCATTCGTACCTCACCAAGGTACCGATCGCGGCGATTCAGCCTTTCATTGAAGCGTTTACCAAGCCAGGCGATCTCGTCGTAGACTTTTTCGCTGGATCAGGAATGACTGGAATTGCAGCACACACTAGGGATAGGAAGGCTCGACTAAGTGATATTTCCGCACTAGGTCAGCACATTGCGAAAGGATATCTAGCCCAAGCATCAACTCACGCTATTCGAGAGGCTGGAGGTGATGTAGTTGCGCGTGCAAAGGCGAAAGTTGGTGATCTTTACAAGACCAAACGAAAAAGCGATGGATCAGCCGAAGAGCTAGTCAGGACGGTCTGGTCATTCACGTACGCCTGTCCATCCTGCGGTGAGGAATTAGTCTTTTTCGAAGCACTCGATGAAAAAGGGAGAGTGCCGAAAGAGTGCAAGTTCTGTGGAGAGCCTTTCGTTCGACGTAACTGGCCGAGAAAAGAAGATGTGCCAGTTGAAGCGGTTGTAGTCGGAGCTAACGGAAAGCAGGTGACCCAACCGATCTCCAAAATTGACATCCAACGCATCAACGATGCAGCGACAGACCCAAGACTGAAAAAAGTGCCGTCTCTGCGAATTGACGAAACACGCGAAATGTATAGTCGCTCGGGTTTAGGCAAGTCTGGAATGACTGAGACGAGGTTTTTCTTCTCTGATCGCAACGCAATCGCGCTGTGGGAGTTGTGGCAAGCAATAAACAAACTCAAAGACAAAGCGATAAGAAAAAAGCTTCAATTCGCTTTCACCGCGATCTTGCCGAGAGCATCAAAACGCTATCAATGGAGTGCCAAGCGCCCACTGAATGCGCAAAACCAAACCTACTACATAGCGCCTGTTTACTATGAGTGGAATGTTTTTGATCTTTTTGGTCGCAAAGTCAATGCGGTAAGCAAGGCAACCGACCTACTATATCCGCAAGACCTGTTTCGAAAAGAAAGGTCGGAAGTTGAATATGATCTGTGCTCTGCAGACAACCTTTCGCATCTGGGTTCTTCTACCGTTGACTATGTTTTTACTGATCCGCCATTTGGAAGCAATATTTTCTACAGCGATATGAATCTGTTCCATGAGGCGTGGCTGGGGACCGTTACGGATCATGAATCTGAGGCTGTGGTTCACACAACAGGTTCGAAGAAAACAGGCGCGGAAGATAGATACGAACAGCTATTGCGTGGTGCGTTTGAGGAAGCTTGGCGAGTTCTCAAGCCTGGTAAATGCATGTCCGTTGTTTTTGGAAATAGTAGTGGGCGTATTTGGGGGCTAGTACAGCGTGCTCTTCGCGAAGCGGGATTCAACGCAACCCCGGTGCATGTGGCAATTCTCGACAAAGGACAGCGGTCAGTGAAAGGGCTCAATTCAGGGTCGGAAGGGGTCGTCACTGTGGACCTGATAATTACGGTTAGAAAACCCAAGAAAGGCGATGACTTGGAACAAGGCATCGAACTTAGGGATGGAGATACGGCGGATTTGATCAATGCCGCGATAGAAGAGCTGGGCGAAAACAGCACCAACAACCCAAGTCATGTTTACGCCCGTATTTTGCAGAAAGCGATCCAGAGACATTTTGTCCTCGATACTCTGCATTTGGGTGATGTGCTCGTGGCATTGCGAAATTCCGGCTATTCGATTGATCGAAAGTCAGGCTTACTTCATCGGCGGGAAGACCAGAAGACCGCCGCTGGATGACCTTAGGTGCTTAATTGTCGATGTGCGTTTTGCGATAGGGGGATGAGAAGGTAACAACCACAAGGAAGAACTAGTTGTTATGAATTTGCGAACGAGAATCAGCGCATGCCGGGGGAGCATTGAGCAGTAAGCTGCGGTGGAAAAGGCTCCGGCCTCGCAGGCGAAGACGCAAGAAGCGTTTGTTGGCCCGGAATCGCGAACCCAGAATAACCACAAAACTCACTAAAAAAGGACGAGACCGCGCTGGCAAGGGTAACGTAATGGAACAAGATTGGATTCTCCAAACGCGAGAGACACGCAGAAAATTCTCCGGTGCTACTTGGGTACCATTGCGTGCCTCGATGAATGATGAAAAAGGTAGCTCGCAGGAATCGGGTTACATCAGCGAGGTTTTTGCCTGCGGTTCGGTAGCGTTTCCCGAAGAGCATCGAGAGACGGCTGAGAAACTTGGTTGGAGTGATATTGGGATAGGCTCAAATGTGCGTCCTTACGCTTACGAAGATGGTCACTACTCACCCATAGATCAGTACGAGCACTACGACAAAGAACCTATTGGAACCCATCTTGTTTTCGAGCATCCGCAGCCGGTGATTGGTGGAAGACTCTGGATTCTGAATCCCGATCTAGTCGTCGCTCTTCGGTTGGTAAAAGAGGGAAACAACTGGGTAAGACCCGAAGAAGACTTCACCGTCGTAGCCCGAGAAGTCCTCGATGATACGGGTGAACATCAGCTAATTGAGATCAAGCGAGAATTTCTCATCGACTACCTTGCAGCGCGAAATCTTTCGCTCCGCCTGTCGTGTTACAGACAAAGAGTCGAAAACGTAACCGATTTCGGGACTAGTTCCTACGCAGAGCTGTCCGAAAAACAAGAAGAGCGTGATGATGGACGATTTGAGTTGCTGATACGAGAGTTAGACGATGTCTACGGCGGAAGCTGGGCATCTATGCGGGTGTGGCGAACCGATGTTGATGAGGAAGAAGACGCTCCAGTGATGGGGCCGGAAAGTGATGACAATACAGAGTTTGAACAGTCCCGAGGTGAAAGGCGTGGTCTCGTTGGGACAAGGGTTGAGGGTGAGTTTTGGCGGGATGAGTGGATTTTGCATCAGGGTGCCAGCGTCCGTATTCGAGGTGATTCCGGTCAAGCACTTCCTCATTTTATTGTAGATACTGATGGGACGCGGATGGCATCCGCTGATCTAAACGATGAAGATATTGGTAGATGGCTGTGGTTTCGATCCGGTGTCGTGAACGAACTACTTGGTCATCGAGGCTTTTCCTTAGAATGGTATACCAGTGAAACAGGTGGTATTCGCTCGACCTCTGGATATTCGACGCATTTTGGAATCAACTCATCCGATTTCGTCACAGTCTATGCGTACGACATTGCTCGGCTTGCTAGTTGGGAGCAAAGTGTTTGGGCGGGCTATAACGTCCCCCCGGACGGAAAGGTCTCAAGCGAACTGCTAGCTGCCCAAGTCAGTGTGGAACCGGCATCTACGCACGCCGTGGAGATTCTGTTTTATAAAAGTATGCAGATGTTAGCGGCTGGATTCCAAAAGGAGTTCGGCGTAACGCTATACTTGCACGAGATTAGCGAGCAGGAACTCGTGAATCGCGTTTCCCGATTCACAAGCGAAGATCGCCACTCACTTCTTAGGCTCGCAAAAGAGCTTATCCGCGCCTTTTCCGACCGTCTAAATGTGTCCGAGCTAAGGTCTCTTTCGAACAACAAAAACAAAGAAAAACTGGGTTCAAACAAGCTGCTTCAGGATATCCTGGCTGATAGCGTTGGAGCCG
>JBCCEO010000382.1:0-7474 GCA_039030255.1 Planctomycetota bacterium
CAATCCACCTGCAGTAACGATCGTGCCGCCAAAGTTCTCTGTGCCAGTTTGAGGAACACCACGCGCGGTCGACTCAGGATACTCGCCCAGCACACTCTGCCACAGAATCTCGCCCTTGTTCAGGTCAATTGCGTTGAGCAGGCCCCAAGGCGGTTTTATGGCTGGATAGCCTTCTTGGTCCAAGTATTTGTTGTAACCAGTGATGCGGTAAGGATATTCTGATCCTTCGGGTTGTTCAACGAGCGTCACAATGTTGGGTTGGTTATTGCTGTTTACGTATAGAATGCCCGTTTCGGGATCGAAGGATGCACCTGACCAAGTTGCTCCGCCGTGAAAACCGGGCGCGACAATAGTGCCCTTCAGGCTTGGTGGCGCAAAGTGTTCTGCACTGTGGAGCTTGTCAAACTGCTCAAGCGCATTCGCTCGGTTTTCCGGGGCAATGTTGGTTACGTCTTCACGCTTCATGCCAATGCGGCTGAACGGCGGGGGCCTAGTAGGAATTGGTTGAGTTGGCCAAGCCGCTTCACCGTCAACATTGGAGGCTGGCGTCGGTTGCTCATTGACTTCAAACAGGGGGGCACCCGTTTCGCGATCGAAAAGGAACACGTACCCGGTCTTGGTCACTTGCGCGACAGCATCGATTTCTTTTCCGTCGTGCGTCACTCGAACCAAGTTGGGATAAGTTGGAATGTCGTGATCCCAGAGATCATGGTGCAAGGTTTGGAAATGCCAAATTCGCTCGCCCGTTTTTCCATCGAGTGCAATAGTGCAGTTCGCAAACAGGTTTTCACCTTTGCGATCACCACCAAAGAAATCGAAGGCCGCTGATCCAAGTCCGGCGAAGACCATGCCTCTCTCGGTGTCTACGCTGTAGCCTCCCCAAGCGTTGGCCGCGCCGCGATTCTTCCATGATTCGCCTTCCCAGGTGTCGTTTCCGAATTCGCCAGAACGTGGCACTGTGTGAAATCGCCACACTTGTTTTCCTGTGTGAACATCAAAGGCGCGAATGTCGCCAGGAGCCGCTGGGCCAGGGCCTTCGCCGCAGGAAAAACCCATGATGACCAGATCGCCTAAGATGGCGGGGGCAGACGTCGGACCATAGCCCATTCGCTCGATGTCAATCTCAAGATCCTCTCGAAGATTCTTGACGCCAGCGGTGCCGAAAGTCTCGTCGAGTTTCCCGTTGGCAGCATCGATCGAGAATAGCTGTCCGTTAGAAGTACCGTGCAATATGCGGCGTTTTCCACTGGGCTTGCCATCAGACCAGTAGGCGACACCACGGTTGACTCCGCCTGATGCCAAAGGATTTTTCGGTGGCCCGTCGGCAAATGGATCAAAACTCCAAACCTTTTCACCGGTTGCAGCGTTCAGAGCAAATACTTTTAACTGGCCTGAACTGATATACATGACGCCATCGATGACCAGCGGCGTGCACTCCATAATCTTAGACTTGCCATCGACCAATTCCCCCGTTTTGAACTCCCAGGCTTTCTCCAATTGGGCAACATTTCCGCGATTGATTTGATCCAGCGAAGAATGTCGCATGCAGCCTCGATCTCCCCCCACGGCAATCCAATCCTGAGCATTACAGGGACTTGGAGATATGAGGAACGCAAGCCCAAATAGGAAGTTGACGAAAGCTGCAAATCGCGTCTTCATGAGGAAAACCCAAATCATTAGTTAAAGCAAATTCAATACTTTGTGCAGTCTATCACAGAGAGCAAAAGTTGTCCCAAGGCCGCACATCTTGAATGGGTTACTGAAAAAAATGCAAGAGACTGTCCGTTATGGTACTCCGCCTTGGAAGTAGGCGAGTCTCATCTGGGGATTCGATGCGAGGGTCGATCAATCTGAATTGTGTATCGAGGCAAACGGTCACCGCCAGCTTTAATGTGGTGATCCATCTGCTCAAGACGAAGTTTGATATCACGAAGCACAATTCCGCTGGAACTGTTTCTTGAGTGCGAAACAGTCGGGCGATAGCAGGATCTGGAGTTCAGTAAAACTTTTTTATGCGTCTGAGACGAATCGCAATGAAACGAGATGTGGCATGTTCCACTAGAGCATGGTCGGCCACTCGTTGAGCCATGTATTGTCGATGGCGGACCCGTAATGAGGGCCGAGGTTACTGATTTTGGGCGATCGTTTTCAATCCATCTGCACTGCCTAGGACTTACGCATTTATTGCTGGGTTGCTTTATCATGGGTGGCCTTTTTGTTCAAACTCGCGAACGGAAATTGCGTTTTTTCTCGAAAATTTTGGCGTCGATGGGCAAGATTGCAATTGCGACGGCGAATAGTGCTTTCGTATCCCAGAAATACTTGTACTGCTAAAGATTCTCAAGTTTGCTGCACTCATTGGAGAGCCAACTCATGAAGTTTTTCCTCGTACGCCCTTTGTCGATGCTCGCTTGTTTAATGCTGCTGCCTGGAATTGCAGTTATGGCCCAGGAGACCGAGCCCAAAGTAGAAAACAAAGACGAAAAGGCTACTGCATACGAGCAGCGATTCGACAATCAAGTTCGCGAAGACCTCTTCGCTGGATTTAGTGGCGATGAAGAATCGCTCAAAAAGGGAATGCAGAAATGTGAAGACGTGCTAAAGGAGAATCCAAAGCATGCAGAAGCCATGGTATGGCGTGGGGCAGCGCGCGTGTTTCTTTCGGGCGAGGCTTTTCAAAAGGGAGACGTGGTCAACGGAATGAAGCTCTGGAATACCGGGTTAGCCGATATGGACAAGGCCAAGAAACTTGAGCCAGACAACATCGGTGTATTGATACCACGTGCCGCCGTGCTCTTGCCCGCTGGTCGCAACGCACCCGCAATCATGGGCAAACCAGTTATCAAACGCGTTCGTGAAGATTTTGAGCAAGCGTATGAAAGGCAAAAAAATCTTCTAGATGAGCTTGGAGAACACCCACGCGGTGAACTTCGCATGGGGTTGGCCGACGTTTATCGCCTAATAGGCGAATCCAAGAAGTCGCGTGAACAACTTGAAGCACTTGTAAAAGAGATGCCCAAGTCCGATTACGCGGCTGAAGCCAAAGAGTGGCTCAAAGCCCCGCCTGAAAAGAAACTTGCACACAGCTGCATTGGGTGCCATACGGAATAGCGGGCCGCGTGACAGTTCGTGTTTAGAGCGAAATTGACGCTATTGCACTTTACGGAAGAGGCAGATCTGGCCAGCGGGCAACGCAAGCTCGGTCGAAGTCGGCCTCCGGCGATAACGTCGATTTACCACGCTGGTTTGGCCGGACCAATATTGATGTGCTATTTGAAGCTGCACGCAGCTTGCGTAAGGTCATCAAGTCAATCTAAGTTCTGAGATCGGCCTGTACCATCATTTGCACGAGTTTCTCAAAATCCGTAGCAGGTTCCCATTGGAGTTTGCTTTTGGCAGCCGAGATGTCAGCGGCTAGCACGGATTCGTCGTTCTGACGGACGAGACTATCGGATGCTTTCACATAGTCTCGCCACTTGAGTCCTTGAGAGGAAAACGCAGTTTCGACTAGGTCTTGAATGGAGTGCGTGATGCCTGTGCCAATAACAAAGTCCATGGCTTTTTCAGTTTGCAACATCCGCCACATCGCGTCGACATAGTCGCCCGCAAACCCCCAATCGCGTTGAGAATGCAGGTTGCCAAGTTCGAGTGAAGTAGCCTGTCTTCGGCAAATCGCTGCAACTCCAAGGCTAACTTTCCGTGTAACAAACTGTTCACCACGGCGCGGAGACTCGTGGTTGAAGAGGATCGCGTTCGTTGCAAACAGCCCATATTTTTCTCGGTAGGCATCAACCATCCACCGAGATGCGGCCTTGTTGATTCCGTACGGAGTGACCGGATACATTGCTGTCGATTCGTTTGCTAGTCCATCGATATCGCCGAAGACTTCGCGAGAGCAGGCATTCACAAGTCTTGTCGAAGGGCAATCGTCTCGGATCGCATTTAAGATCTCTAAGGTCATACCGTAATTCGAGATCATATTGTTTGCGGGATCAGCCCAACCGTTTGGTACGAAACTATCAGCCGCTAGGTGATAAATTTCATCGGGCATGACGTCCACGATCACTTGGCGAATCCTACCTTTTGCCGCATAGGATTCGCAGCTAATCGAAGTAACTGCATCGGTCTTCAATTGAGGACTCAAGTCGGGTAGAGTTCCGGAGCGGGATGTTCCGAAAACTTGATACCCTTTGGCGATCAAGAGTTCCGTTAGGTAGCTGCCGTCTTGACCCGAAATGCCAGTTATAAGTGCTTTGGCGACCAAGTCTTAGTTCTCGAACGGCTTGCAGAATTGTATGAAGTAAAACGGGCGTGGCTGTTCGCTGTAGGGGGCAGCAAACCCAAAGAGCGAATTGCAACAGAGTATTTCAGATCAGTGAATAGGACTCAACGGAGACTTTGCGGGTTCAAAGGTTCGTTGGCAACAGCGGCCCGATCCCTCTAACTATAGCTAGCATTTCAAATTAGCCCAGCACGGTACTAAGTTCGAGATTTGCTGTATTGCTCCGCTCGTCGCAGAGGCATTACTCTAGACAGCCTGTCGAGCCATTTTGTACTTCTTCTAATCTCGAAAGCGATATTTTCTGCGCCTGGCGCGCGGCTAGTGCTTCTGAATCCCGCAGCAGTGCTTTCCAACTTGCTTCGAAGAGACCCAAAACTGCTTGTTTCCAATATTCAATGTTGGAACAAGGCAAGCCAATTCGGTAACGACTCATGAAGAACTTTTTTCGTGCCCTTCGTGGCGCGGCAACATTTTGGCCCAGCCTCATATTGGCAACCATCTGCTCATTCACTGTGGCTGCGCTCTGGGGAGCCAATATTGGTGCCTTCTATCCGATTTTGGAAGTCACTATCAAAGGCAAGTCGATGCACGTGTGGGTCGACGAAGAGATCGCCCGCTACGAAAACACCGCCAAGAAGCAACTCGCGAACCATACGCGTTTGCTGGCCAATGCAGTTCTGGTCGAAGATCAGAATCCAGATCAGGCCAAAACTTATCGGCAGCAAGCCAAATTGGTTACCGAAGAGATGCAGAACTCGCTGGCTCAGCGGGTTTGGTACGGAAAACTCTCTTGGTGGATCAAGAACTGGGTGCCGGATGATCCATTCAAGACGATTGCCTATCTTGTCGGTTTGCTGATTATCTCGACTCTCGTGAAGCACTTCTTTTTAATTTCAGGCGAAGTTCTAGTTGGCAGAGTCGCGTTAAGCATTTCCCGAACGCTACGGATGCAAGTTTTTGACAAAGGGCTTCGGATGGACCGCGCGGGCTTTGCTGGCTACGGCACGTCTAGCTTTACGGCTAATATTTCCCATACAGCAGACATGCTTTCCAACGGCTTGATGTGCACGCTCGGCGGAGCAATGCGCGAGCCTCTAAAAATGATCTCGTGTTTGGTTGGCGCGGGCCTTATCTGTTGGCGTCTCCTTCTGTTGAGCGTTTTCATCGCTCCCGTCGTCGGTGTGATGCTGTATTTTGTGACTCGTCGACTACGCAGTGTGGCGAAATCACAGCTTGAGAAAGCGCAGAATTATCACGGCGTCATGCTGGAAGGGCTCGGGAACATCAACACGGTTCAGGCCTTCGGGATGGAGGACTACGAGTCCGGGAGGTTTGGTGATGCGACCAAAGCGGTACGAGATTTTGGTCTGCGTTTCGTCTTCTACACTTCGCTTTCCAAGCCTATTATCGAGTTCCTTGGGCTGGGTATGCTGGGGACGACGATCGTGGGCGGCGCGTATTTAGTTCTGAACCAGGAAACGAGTCTTCTTGGGATCCCGATTTGTGAAGAACCGCTAACCGTTTCCGCCTTGCTCGTTTTCTTCGGAATGTTGATTGGAATCAGCGATCCGCTCCGCAAGCTATCTGCGGTTTACTCGTCAATTTATGCAGGATGCATGGCCGCTGATGGGTTGTACAACGTGCTGGATCGCGAGAACTTGATCGAGAATCCTGAAGAGCCTCAGCACGTGGACTCGCCGCACCAGAGCTTGTGTTTCAACAACGTCGATTTCGGCTACTCGCCGGATACACCGATTCTCAAAGATGTTTCGCTAGCGATTCCATATGGTTCGACCGTGGCGATCGTCGGGCATAATGGCAGCGGGAAGTCCACGTTGATTCATATGTTGAATAGATTTTACGATCCTTTGAAAGGTTCCGTGACGCTTGACGGCGTCGACTTCCGCCAAATGGACCTTGCCGACCTTCGAGGACGATTCGGCTTGGTTAACCAACAAACGGAACTCTTCGATAACACAGTGGCCTTCAATATTCGCTACGGACGTCCCGATGCGACGGATCAAGAAGTAGAAGCGGCCTCCAAGGCTGCGCATGCACACGAATTCATTATGAACGCCCTGAGCGAAGGCTATGAGACAAGAGTAGGGCAAAACGGCAATCGCCTCAGTGGCGGCCAACGGCAACGAATCGCACTTGCACGAGCCTTGTTGTGCAATCCTGAAGTGTTGATCCTAGACGAAGCGACGAGCCAGATAGATATGGCCAGCGAGCAAGCCATCCGTGAGTCGCTCACCGAGCATCGCGGCGAACGCACAATGATTATCATTACGCACCGAGAGAAGCTACTAGAACTCGCCGATCGAGTATTCGAAGTTCGCGATGGCCAACTCGTCGAGATGAACTACTCTTCGAATGCGGCGTAGCACCGTTCAGCGAAAAAAGCGGCACACTGACGGATATCGCAGTAAAGAGTCATGGTCGGCGCGACGGCCACCAAGAAAGTGAACTGCCGTTGTTTTTAACGGACGTCCGGGAGAGCAAGGCTTAGGCGGCATGCTTCAAAAGCAATTCCGCTTCCTTCATAAAGACTTCTTTTTCCCATCTTTGGGTACGGGTACTTGCCGCGTTTTTAGACAAATATCCGTCAAACAGAAGCGAGCAGACATCTGTGATCTTACGACTTCGCTCATTTATTAGTTTTTGATGAGCAAGTTCGCATTCTCTATACTTGTCCTGCTCACCGTAGGCATGCATACGGAGGAGATCCGGGATCGCTCCCGTCTCCTCGCTGACTGCTTCCAAGGCTCGTTCCGCATCTCGCATTTTCAAACGCGACATGGCAAGGGCACTTTTGAAGTACTTGACTTGCTTAGGCATTGGACAAGACGAAACTCCAGTTTCAAAAATTTCAGCCGCTTCTCGAATGTCCCCTTTCATTAAGAGAATCATTCCCCGCAAGTGATAGTTGATCCAATCACGTTGGCTTTTTCGCTCCACATCGCCAACTTGCGTGAGAGCTTCGTCGAAACGTTCCATCTTCATTAGCAACGTCGCTAAACCAGTGCGCGCTATTACGTCGGAGCTGAACTGTTCGATCGTTTGCTCGTACTGCTTCAACGCGTCTTCAAAACGGTTGAGTTCCCGAAGAACTTCAGCTCGACCGTTGCGCGCTACCACGTCGGAGCTGAACTGTTCGATCGTTTGCTCGTACTGCTTCAACGCGTCTTCGAA
>JBCCEO010000383.1:0-7468 GCA_039030255.1 Planctomycetota bacterium
ACATCGACGATATTCTCATCAATGGCTAACTGATTCTGTCTGTGATCGGCCGTGGAGATATTTTCGAAGGGCAAAAATTTCCCGCCGTCTTCAAACAGCTGGCGTTGATCTGTACAGGATTCCGCCCAATGTGCGCAGAAGAATCGAACTTCCGCGTCCCCCAGAGCTTGTGCAAAGGCCACCAAGTCGGCCGCGTCTTCTCCCTCGGCCGAGGAGTCTTCGCCTTCCCCAATGAGCGTTGAGTGCCGGCCAACGGCTAGCATCGATTCCAAATGAGAAGTATCAAATGCCAAAGCGTCAGCTGCCAACATTTGGCGCTGCTCAAGACGTTCGAATCGAGGCCGTAAAAACTTCATGGTTCGAGAAAATCCGGCAAGCTGTCGTGTAATAAAGCACCCATTTTAATTCCCTACTGAGATCCTCGCGATGCTTTGGGGAGGCAAAGCAGGGCAAATGAGGGTGCCAACTGGAAAATTCCGAACTCTTAACTAACACGAACACGGGGCGCAATCCAGCGGATCTCAAAATCTTACTAGCACGGCGCGCGAGTGAATTGCAGGCGGTTGCCGTTGTATACAACGTCTTCACTCCGTTGCGCGCTTGCGTGTCGAGCTTCTTACTGTCCGCTTCACAGCCCGCGTAGGAAATCATTCGGCCGGAGAGGCTTCTTCCTGCTGGCTCTTCCCGCCCCGTCGATCCGGCTTCGCCCCTTCGATCAATCCTCGTTGAATTCGGACAGGGGGTAAGTATGAAAGCGGATCGCGGGCCTATGAGTGAATGACGACGGTTTTCATTTCAGTCATTTCTTCAACGGCGTATTTGGGACCTTCTTTGCCAAGCCCACTGTCCTTTAGACCTCCATATGGGATCAAATCTGTGCGCCACATCGGCCCCCAATTGATATGAATGTTCCCAGAATCTAGTCCTCTTGCAAACTGCATGGCTTGATCTACATCCTGCGTGAACACGCCCGCGCTGAGTCCGTAATTGCTGGAGTTGGCTAGCTCTAGTGCTCGCTGGGCGCCAGCAACTCTGCAAACGGCGACACCAGGGCCGAAAAGTTCTTCTTGCATGATGCGCATTTCTGGCTGAGCATCGCAGACAACCGTCGGCTCCATGAACGCCGAACTTCGGCCGCCTCCGCAAGCGATTGTCGCTCCGGCTTGCTCTGCTTCCTCAATCCACTGCTCGACGCGTCGTGCATCGCCCTCGCGCACCATAGGACCAAGCTCGGTTTCCTTTTGAAGCTGGTCGCCCGATTGAATTGCCTCCACAGCCGGGATCAACCTTTCCAAGAATTGATCGTAGATTCCTTCAGCCACAATGATACGCTGTGCAGAAATGCAGACTTGTCCAGCGTTCGCAAAACCACTGATTCGGCAATGCGTCACTGCTTTTTCCAAGTCGGCATCTTCCAAGACGATTAGTGGGCTGTTTGCGCCGAGTTCCATTGTCACGCGTTTAATCCCAGCGGCATGCGAAATCTGCTTTCCAACTTCCTAGCTGCCAGGAAAGCTGATTTTTCGCACGCGTGCATCGGTGCAAATCGCATTGCCCAACATCGAACCTTGACCGGTCAAGCACGATATTGCCATCGGGGGCAAGCCTGCATCCAATAGAACCTTCACCAACTCCAATGCAATCAAAGGAGTGTCGCTGGCCGGCTTGAGAATCAGTGCGTTTCCGGCCGCAAGCGCAGGCCCTACTTTGTGACAAACCAAATTCAGCGGAAAATTAAAGGGCGTGATAGCGGCGACCACACCACAGGGAACTCGCAGCGTAAAGCCAAGCTTGTTCTTCACACCCTGCCCGCCATCGAGAGGCAAGACTTCACCACCAAGGCGTTTTGCTTCTTCGCCGCTCAGCTCGATGCACTGAACCGCTCGATCAACCTCAACAAGCGATTCACTGATTGGCTTGCCCTCTTCGCTACTTAGCAGCTTTGCCAACGCTTCGCGACGCTGCCGCATCAAGTCCGCAGCCTTTCGAAGAAATTCGAATCGCGCGTACCCGCCCAAATCCGCCATGACTTTGGCCCCTGCAACGGCAGTTTGCATTGCAGTTTCTACATCTTGAGCGCTGGCAATTGGCACAGAATCCAGAACCTCGCCACTGCCAGGATTCAACACTTCCATGCGTTCATCGCGATTCTGCCACTGCCCCGCGAGAAAAAACTCCATAGCTACCAACCTTTGCAAAATAGAATCGACCGAATGGAATCATTCTAACGACTCTAAAACACGATAGGATTTGCCGCTGGAGAATTGCGTTTGGGCAATAGGCAATGACGTCGCGTACAGAGTTTGGACAATCCCTGAAAAGGTCGAGTCCTCGAACGACTCAACACCGTAGGCACCGTGCGTATCCCTCAGGCAACTTGCATCTTAGCGTTGGCAAGTCGGGAGAGGTTTGGCGGCTTGAGGAAGTCGGGTGACGGTAAGCGTGATGCAGCCCGAGTTGTTGCCATACTTGCGGCAAAGATCATTAGCGAAAGCATAAAACTGGCCATCTCGGTCGGCACGATAACTCCATCCGCAGCCACGGCAGCCGATTCGAATCAGTTTGCACTCGTTGCCGACGAAACCGATCAATTCAAACCAATTAGCGCTCGGGAACCGTCGGTTCTTTTCCGCGGCTTTTACGAGTGGTCGTAGCAGGGCTGGAGCCCGGTTGCTTGTCCAGCCCCCTGCGGAGCAGACGATCTTTGCATCCTTCCACGTGTCACACTTGTCGACAGTGAACTGGTAATGAGCACCGCAACGCAGCACGATTCCAGAGGCGTTGTTCATGTCTGCTGAGCGAACAGCAAAAGATGCAGACTCACCGATCTGCAGGTCGCGCAATCCGCCAAGCGTCTCCGCCTTGGCGGCACTACACAACAAGAAAAGGCAGAGAATGATTCGAATTGATTTGCCTAAAGCTGCAGCATTTCTAGGCCAACAATTCCGGCACGGTCCGAGCTCCTTCAACGCCGGTGAGTCGCCAATCGAGTCCTTGGTATTTAACGGTGAATCTTTCATGGTCAATTCCGAGTGCTCGCAGGATGGTTGCGTTAAAATCATTGATGTGAACCGGATCTTCCACAATGTTGTAAGAATAGTCGTCCGTCTTGCCGTAGTCGAATCCAGCCTTGAATCCTCCACCGGCGACCCAGGTTGAAAAGCAACGGCCGTGGTGGTCTCGGCCATGATTGTTCGGTGTTAGCTTCCCTTGACTGTAGATCGTCCTTCCGAACTCGCCGCCAAAAATCACAATCGTATCATCCAGCATGCCGCGCTGCTTCAAGTCTTGGACGAGAGCTGCGGCAGGTTGATCGGTACCCTTTGCGTTACGACGGATCTCGTTCGGAAGATTACCGTGTTGATCCCAACCGCGATGGAAAAGCTGAATGAAGGGTACTCCGCGTTCAGCCAATCTTCGCGCTAGAATACAATTCGCGGCAAAACTCCCTGGTTTCTTCGCCTCCGGTCCGTATAAATCGAAAACGTGCTGTGGCTCGTCATTGACTTGCATCAAGTCAGGCACCGACGTCTGCATACGATAAGCCATTTCGTATTGAGCGATCCGCGTTTGGATCTCGGGATCACCCACATCTTGAAAACGCTCCGCGTTAAGCTTTGATAGTCCATCCAACATCTTGCGGCGCATGCCTGCGTCAATACCTGGAGGATTGTTCAAGTAGAGGACCGGTTCTTTGCCGCTACGGAACTGAACGCCTTGATGCTTCGAGGGCAGGAAGCCACTGCCCCAAAGTCTTGCAAAGAGTGCTTGTCCTGGTTTTGCTCCAACAGAAATAAAGGTCACGTAGGCGGGAAGATCGTCATTTGGACTGCCCAATCCGTAGCTCAGCCAAGATCCCATGCTGGGGCGGCCCAGTTGCTGCGTTCCAGTGTTGATGTATGTCATGGCGGGATCATGATTCACCGCTTCCGTGTTCATCGTACGGATGATCGTGGTCTCGTCGATAATCCTTGCGGTGTGCGGAAAGATCTCGGCGTTCATCCAAGTTCCACGCTCGCCTTCGCGCGTAAAGTTGAACATGGGGGCGACACAGGGAAATGAATTCTGTCCGCTCGACATTCCCGTAAGCCGCTGCCCATTACGGATCGAGTCCGGGAGCTCGGTCCCGTGCAAATTCCGCATCTCCGGTTTGTAATCAAAAGTATCAATGTGGCTTGGCCCGCCAGCCATAAACAAGTAAATGACACGTTTGGCAGTTGGCTTGAAGTGCGGCAAGTCGGAAAGCCCCGGGTTCTCCACGCCGCGTACGCGATAGCCCTTCGAGCCGCGGTTCAGAGTTTCCGCAGCGTCTGCATCCCTGCCGAGCAGCGCCGCCAAAGCAGCCGCGCCGAGGCAGCCACGGCCTCTGGCCAACAATTGTCGACGCGTCATCTGCCGTTCGTATTCTTCGAGTGGATTCATTTCACTACTCTCGCGTCAATGTTTCATCGAGATTTAGAAGCGTGCTTGCAATCACAGTCCATGCGGCCAACTCCGATGCATCCAAGGACTCCATCCTAGGCGACTCTCCGACTTTGAGAAGTTCCGTTGCCGACTCGGCCGACTGAGTGAATTCTTCGCGAGCTTCTGCCAATATATCCAGCAGCGTTTCCGATTCCCCCGCACCCGGAGCTCGCGCCGTAACGCATTTGAATGCAAACTCCATCCGTACTGGGTCAATCGTGCTATAAGCCATGATGCGTTCGGCAAATTTTCGTGCCGCTTCCACGTACTGTGGATCATTTAGTACAACTAGCGCTTGCAGTGGGGTATTCGTTCTCGGCCTCTGCAAAGTGCATTTTTCGCGCGTCGGAGCATCAAATATCTGCATCGTCGGCGGCGGCGCGGAACGTTTCCAGTAGGTATACAGGCTGCGGCGATATAGTGCAGTTCCATGGTCTTGTTTGAAGATCGGACGACCACCCAGCCCAACTTCTTTCCAGAGTCCGGCCGGCTGATAGGGTTTCACGCCAGGACCGCCTAGTTTGTCATCCAGCAAGCCGCTGACCGCAAGGGCCGAGTCACGAATGAATTCCGCTTGTAATCTGAAGCGGGGCCCGCGTGCCAGAAGCCGATTCGCTGGATCACGCTGGTACTCGTCAAAGGTCGCTTTTGAAGATTGGCGATAAGTGGCCGACATCACAATCTGCTTGATCGAACGTTTGATGTTCCAACCATTTTGCCTGAAGTCGACGGCCAGCCAATCGAGCAACTCAGGGTGCGACGGAAATGAGCCCTGCGCACCGAAATCCTGAGGAGTATCGACCAATCCCGTACCAAAGAAGAGCTGCCAGTAGCGATTGATGGTGACTCGGGCGGTCAAAGGATGGTCCTCTGCGAATAACCACTTCGCCAAGCCATAGCGGTTCCTCGGCAAGTCATCCTCCATCGGAGGAAGCGCGGCCAGCGTGCCGGCTTCGACCTTGCGATCGGTCGGAGAATCGTAGGCGCCTCTGTTCAAGATAAACGTGTCTCTAGGCTTGGACATGTCGCCCATGACCATCACTGTGGTCATGGGCTTTTTGAGCTCCTCGATTTCTTTCGTCAAGTCTTCGATACGTTTGCTTGTCTCCACGTATGTTGGATTGTTTTCTCGCAGATAGTGTTTTTGCAACGTTTGATTTTGGGCCTCACTGCGCTGATCAGCCGAAATCGCTAGGAGGCTAGAAATGCTATCTGCCGAAGCCAGCAACTTGACCTCATCCGCGTTTAGCAAACGATCGTATATTTGCACCGAATCGATCTCGCCCTTGAGTCGCGAGCCAGGGTGCCGACTGCCGACAAGCAGAGTTTTCTTTGTTTGGATCGTTGCTGTGAGGCCATCTTGTTCGATGTTCCAGTCCCAGGGCTCGCCGTTCACGTAAATCGTGATCCCCTTCGCCTTCGACGAGCCGTCGTAAGTTGCGAAGACATGATACCATTCGTTCGCCTTCAGCTTCTTCTTCGTCGTTACCTTAACCGCGTTGGTGGGCCAAGCATTGATGATGTGCATGGCAACACCGCCGGTGCCGACGTACAAGTCGAAGCCGCGGTATGAGTTCGAATCGTCCATTCGCGCCAACATCGCGCCAAAACTGTTTCCAGGCTTGATCCAACCGCCGTAGGAAAAAGATTGATCGCGTTCAAAATTGCAAACATCACCTAAATCAACATAGTTGCCGCCTGTGAGTTTGATGCCTTTGTCGAGCGGCGTATCGACCCACTCGGCCTTGCCCTTCAGCTCGCCTTTGCGAACCTCAGAGGCAGCTCCATCAGAATCTTCTTGCTCCGAATCGGTTTCCGCGGCCGATCCGTATTCGAATTCAACTTCCTTGCCCTTGCCTTCGGTAAACTGCACATCGACCAGCAAACCCCTGGGCTGTGGGCCGGTCTCAAGGCTCGCCTTCTGTGCTTGTGTGAGCCATGTTTCAAACTCGGGCTGACTAGCGGCTTGTAGTTCCGCTAACTTCGCTTTCACTGCGACCAGATCAGATTCGGCGACGGGTAGCTTGGTTTCTTTGTCGGGATCAGGAACTGCCAGTGTAGGAGCCGCGTTGCCGTTGCGTGTTTGCATTCCACCGTCAGCGGAAACATTAAAAAAGGCGTAAAACTGATAGTACTCTTCTTGGCTGATTGGATCGTACTTGTGATCGTGACATTGAGCGCATTCCATCGTCAGCCCCAACCAAATTGTCGAAGTCGTCTTCACGCGATCGACGCAGTACTCGACTCGATACTCCTCGGCAAAAGCTCCGCCCTCATCGGTCGTCCCGTTGTTGCGATTAAAACCGCCAAGGATCTTTTCTTCCAGCGTCGCGTCGGGTAGGTAGTCGGCAGCGAGCTGCGCCATAGAAAAACGGTCAAACGGCATGTTTTGGTTGTAGGCCTTGACCACGGTGTCTCGCCAAGCCCACATGTCGCGAGGACCATCGGCATGGTAAACACTCGTGTCACCGTATCGGGCAGCATCCAGCCACATGACCGCCATCCGCTCGCCAAAGTGCTGCGAAGCAAGAATTCGATCGACAAGCGTCTCGTAAGCTTCCTCCGATTCATCCTTGAGGAAATTCTCAATCTCTTCCAAGGTAGGAGGGAGTCCAGTCAAATCCAAAGTTAGCCGACGAATGAGCGTCGTCTTATCGGCCTCAGACTTGGGCTGCAAACCTTCCTCTTCGATGCGTTTTAGGACGAAGTAATCGATGGGATTCCGAGCCCAAGCAGACGGATTCGCAATCGCCGGATTCTTAGGCTCCAAAAAAGACCAGTGCTGAGTCCATTCGGCCCCAGCCTCAATCCATTGCTTCAAAATCGCCTTCTCTTCTTCACTCAGCGGCTTTTTCGCCTCAGGTGGCGGCATGAGCAGATCCGAATCGGATTCAAAGACGCGTGCTAGCAATTCACTTCCGTGACCTTCCGGATCTGCCAGAACTGCCCTCGCGGCCTCTTCAACGTCCAGCCGCAGATCAGCAGCTCTGTTTTCGGCGTCCGG
>JBCCEO010000384.1:0-7463 GCA_039030255.1 Planctomycetota bacterium
AAGTATCCCAAGATTCTGGATGACAAGCGATTTGGCGAACAAGCTCGTGAGCTCTTCGAAAACGGGCAGGACTTGTTGCGTCAAATGATCGACAACAAACACATCAAGGCGCACGCGGCTTACGCGTTTTGGCCCGCAAATAGTCTGGATGACGATGTGGTCGTCTATCGTGATGAAGCTCGCGCGCAAGAATTAGACACCTTCCACTTCCTTCGCCAACAATGGGAACGTAAGGGACAAGAATACTATCGCTCACTAGCCGACTACATAGCCCCCAAAGAAACAGGACGCGAGGACTACTTAGGCGGTTTCGTGGTCACCGCGGGAGACGGTGCGGACGAATTTGCGAAAGAATTTGAGGATGCAGGCGACGACTACAACAGCATCCTCGTCAAGTCCTTGGCGGATCGATTGGCGGAGGCATTTGCCGAACTATTGCACCACAAAGCACGTATACATTGGCAGTTTGGAAAAGAAGAAAACCTCGATAACGAGGAAATGATCAAAGAAAGGTACCGTGGCATTCGTCCCGCGGCAGGCTATCCAGCTTGTCCAGATCATACGGAAAAAGAAACTTTGTTCCGATTGCTTGATGCGGAAACGAACACCGGAGTACGTCTGACCGAGTCCTTTGCCATGTGGCCCGGAGCAAGCGTCAGCGGACTCTATTTCGCTCATCCTGAATCACGCTACTTTGCCGTGGATCGCATTACCCAAGATCAAGTCCAAGATTACGCTCGCCGCAAGGGGATGAGTCTGCGCGAAGCAGAACGTTGGCTTGCACCTAACCTTGGCTA
Organism: Planctomycetota bacterium; assembly: GCA_039030255.1. Taxonomy (GTDB): domain Bacteria; phylum Planctomycetota; class Planctomycetia; order Pirellulales; family Pirellulaceae; genus Aureliella. The sequence continues at coordinate 798 of JBCCEO010000384.1, forward strand.
CGAAACCTAATCGGCTGTTCAATTCGCTTCTCGCTTCCTGGGGACATTCATGGGCAAAAACGAATCAAATTCGGAAACGCAGTCCCCCGATCAAGATGCGCAAAGCCAGCCTACACCCTCGCCCCGGCGAAGACGTTTGAAGATTCTTCTCAGCCTTTTAGCTGTGGTAGCGCTGGCCAGCATCGGATACATCTACTTTTTCTTGCAGCGTCCAACAGGAAGCGGTCCCGCCGGGCCCAAAGTCGATGATGCTCCATTCGCAGCTACCTGGACGGATCGCGAAATCGTCTTGCTGGGCATTGGCGATAGCGTCACACGTGGACTGGGTGCCAAATCTCCACAGCACAGCTACTTCGAACGGCTCATCAAGAATCCATCTGATGAGTACCCCGACATGCAAGGTAATTGCCTTAGCCGCGTTCTTCCGGGCATTCATTCCAAGAATATTGCCGTCTCAGGTTCAACTTCCATCCATCACGAAACCCACATTGCCGAACTGCTTGAGCCCTTTCCAGACAACGTTTTTGGGCTGGTCGTCATGACCACCGGCGGCAATGACATCATCCACAACTATGGCATGACTCCACCAAGCGAAGGAGCCATGTACGGCGCCACGCTGACTCAGGCGCAGCCTTGGATCGAGAACTTCGAAACGCGACTTAACGGCATGTTAGATTCAATCGAAACATTGTTTCCTGGTGGCTGCGAAATCTACCTGGCCGATATTTACGATCCGACGGACGGAGTCGGCGATGCCCCAAGTATTTTTCTACCACATTGGAAAGACGGACTGGCCGTCCATGCCGCCTATAACGAAATATTACGTCGCAGCGCCGAAGCTCGTCCCAATATCTTTAGCGTCCCCTTGCATCATCATTTCCTAGGCCATGGTGCGCATTGCCGCCAATTTTGGCGTGAGCACTATCAGAGCCAAGACCCGACGTACTGGTTCTACACCAACGTGGAAGATCCAAATGATCGAGGCTATGACGCCATCCGTCGCATCTTTTTGAACACAATTGTCGAGTCGACCCGATTGCGGAGTTAAGGTCACCGCAAGTTGCTCAAAGCTCCTCTTCATATCTTGCCAAGATACTAGCGCATAGGTAGTCGCAGGCTGGCATCTTGTAATTGTTCAGTAGGCACGAGAAAGATAGGAAAACGCGATGGATTCATCCGATAGCGACGAAATTCTGATGGCAGATCTCGTCCCTCAAGAGTTGGCGCCACCGCCCATGCAATTGCAGGCCAAGACGGACAATCCAACCGCTTGGGTCGGACTCGCCTTTTCTGCCTTAGGGCTGCTGGGAGCCATTATCATTCTCCTTATGCTTAGAAATATTCATGCCAGCGCCTCGGAGTCCAACGCTTTGCTGGAGATATGGGAGTCTTTCACAGGTCTTATCGTTTACTGCGGCGGAGCAATTATTTGTGGTGTTTTCTTCATTGTGGGACTCACTCTATGTTTCACCTCCCTGAGCAAGGGCATCCATATTGCTTCCGTAGTTGGAATGGGCTGTTGCATCCTGAACGGCGCCTGTTTTCTCATTTTTGCTTGGATGGCCATCGGTTAGCACTCCGATTAGCAGACGATAAGATCGCTAGCTTAGGAATTAGTAAAGCGTAAGGATTCGCTGGGGCACCTCCCGGGCGAAAGGGGAAAGGGCAAAGTAGCTTATGCACGAGCAATTCATGCGTCAGGCCATCGAGCTCGCCGAAAGCAAAATGCTGGAGAACGCCGGCGGACCCTTCGGCGCTATCATCTTGCGGGACGACGAGATCATTGGACAAGGCTGGAACCAAGTCACCAGTCTTAATGATCCGACAGCACATGCAGAAATGATGGCTATTCGCGATGCCTGCCGAACCACTGGCGACTTTTCTCTCGCAGAGTGTGACATTTATTGCAGCTGCGAGCCCTGTCCAATGTGTCTGGGCGGAATCTACTGGGCCCGCATTCGCCGCATTTTCTACGCAGGTCAAAGCAGCGATGCAGCCGAAGCGGGCTTCGACGATGGACAATTTTATTCCGAGTTTGCCCTGGCTCCCGAGCAGCGAAACATTCCGGCTCGCCAGCTTCTTCGCGAAGAGGCAGTTGAGGTCTTCAAGCTTTGGAATCAAAAATCCGACAAGACAGAGTACTGAAGTACGACCCGCGCAAGTCTATTTCCTTAACACAAATGTAATAGTTTTGTAATCGAGTGCGTTTTTCATCCTTCGGTTTTGCGATTCGGCCGTAGAACTCCTAATATGGGAATACTGGGCTCGCCCGGTTTGAACGAAGGTAAAACGCTTGCCATCGCTCATTGAGGTCACAACACAAAGGCTTTTGAAATGACTAACTCCTCGTCTCTCAGTCGTCGTCAGCTATTGAAAACCCTCTCGGCATCAACGGCATTACTGACCGTTGCCGGCGGCTCGGCCGCTACTGCAGCCAGCACGGCCGACTCGCTGCCCATGCAACTTTACAAGAGTCTTTCTGACGAGCAGCGACAAAAAATTTGTTTGCCCATCAATCACAAAAGCCGCGGCTACATCAGCAATTGGTGGTATGTTCACCGGGACCATCGAGTGAACAATACGTTCAAACCTGAGCAACAGCAGCTGATCCAAGAAATCTTCGACTCGTTGCACAGCGAAGAGCATCGTGACGCGGTGAACGCGCAAGTTGAAATCGACCAGTATGGCGAAGCAAAGAACGCGCCCTCGGTTGGCTTCTTTGGATCACCCGACGATGAAGACTTCGAGTTCATTTTCACTGGGCACCATGTAACACGACGTTGCAACGCACACACCGACGAAGGCCAGGGCTTTGGTGGAGCTCCTATCTTCTACGGACACTTTCCCACCGACTTCAACGAGAAGCCTGACCACCCAGGCAATCCCTACTGGTATCAGGGCAAGATCTTCAACGAATTCGTGCAGTGTCTTGACGGAAAGCAACAAGAAGAAGCACTGGTTTCGAACAATCCACGAAGCGAACGTTCCAATCTTGTGTTGCTCAAGAAGCAGGCTGATTGGCCCGGTCTAAGCTGCAAGACTTTGAGCCCCGATCAAAAACAAAAAATGATCGCAACCATGCGCAAGATGTTGGCCATGTTCCGCTCCGATGATGTCGAAGCAACGCTCAAGTTGATCGAAGATAAGGACATGCTAGACCGATTGTTCGTTTCTTTCTATGACGGCAAGTACGACATCGGCAATGATCAAGTCTGGGATACATGGCAGATCGAAGGTCCCGATATGGTTTGGTACTTCCGAGGTGAGCCGCATATCCACAGCTATTTCCATGTGAAGAGCTAAGGCAGATTTGCCCTCTCGCTAGACGTCTGAACCTGAAGCCGAATCGTTGTATTTGGCTTCCCTTGACCGTTTCTTCGCTGTTCGGTCCGGCGGCTTTATGGAACAATGCCTGAATTCCATCCCAGCTTCGAGTTTCGCCGCGGAAAACTGCAGATTCTCGCGATTCAACTTCGAGGCATCGCAACCAAAGGCAATCCGATGCACGGCCGCTTGTTCTGTCTCGTCGTAACTTGCTTCATCGCAACATCTTCATGGCCCGTGCTTGCCGAGGATTGGCCGCAGTGGCGCGGGCCCAACCGCGATGGCGTTTGGCAGGTCGAAGGAGTGCTGGACGAACTTCCGCAGGGTCAACTCGACTTGGAATGGTCCGTTGAAATCGGCCCAGGTTACAACGGTCCAACAGTCGCCGAAGGCCGAGTCTACGTGATGGACCGGCAAACGGAGAACGGAGAAACGGAGCGCATCCTGTGCTTGAATTCCAAGACAGGTGAGCTTGTTTGGAAACACGAGTATCCGGTCAACTACCGAATTGGCTACAAGGCCGGCCCTCGCGCGAGCGTCACGATCCACGACGGTCGTGCCTACGCGGTCGGTGCCATGGGACATTTCCATTGCCTCGATGCAGCCAAAGGCAACGTGCTCTGGCAGCGTGATCTCAACGAAGAGTACGCGATCGAAATGCCAATTTGGGGAATCGCGGCCAGTCCGTTGATCTACCAGGATTTGGTGATTCAACAAGTTGCCGGTTCCGACGGAGCAACAATGGTCGGATTCCGTACTGAAGACGGACAAGAAGCGTGGCGAAGCCTAAGCGAAAGAGCTGGCTACGCTTCTCCAGTCCTCATTCAACAAGGCGAGCGGGATGTGCTGGTTTGCTGGACCGGCGAAAGCCTTTCAGGACTAAACCCCAAATCGGGCAAGGTGCTTTGGGCGCATCGCATGGAGCCGATTAAGATGCCCATTGGCATCGCAACTCCCGCCGTTCATAAAGACCTAATTTTCGTTTCCAGCTTCTACGATGGCTCCTTGCTGGTCCGCCGCAACGATGAATCGGTTTCTACAGAATTGGTATGGCGAGCACGAGGACAAAGCGAACGCAATACTGGAACCGACCGGACAGAGACTCCTGGCGGAGTGAACCTTAGCGAAGCAGATGTGTTTGGCGTGCATGCCATGATCGGAACTCCAATAGTCAAAGACGGATTCATCTATGCCGTCGATAGCTACGGCGAATTCCGCTGCCTTGAAGCCAAGACCGGAAAACGCGTTTGGGAAGACACAACTGCCGTTCCTCGCAACCGCTGGGCAACCATTCACATGGTAGAGCAGGGGGAGCGTGTATGGATGTTCAACGAGGCGGGGGAACTGATGATTGCCCAGCTTTCGCCTGAAGGATTAAAGATCCTAAGCCGAGCTCAACTGATTGAACCAACCCGAGTCCAATTGGCGCGACGTGAGGGCGTATGCTGGTCGCATCCTGCCTATGCTGAGAAGAGCGTCTTTGCCCGCAACGACAATCGAATTGTGAGGGCTTCTCTCGCCAAGTAGCGTAAATTGCCTCCCAACTTTCGTCCTCCGACGCATCCCTTCCATGGATTGGTACAAACTCTGCAACCGAGATGAGCTAGCTGAAAACTCGGGTCATGAGTTCGTTCTAAACGGCCTCATCATTGCAGTCTTCTTACAAGAGGGCGAGATTCGTGCCATCGACGGAATGTGCGCTCATCAGGGCGGTCCGATCGCTCAAGGGCAATTGCATGGCGACTGTGTCACGTGTCCTTGGCACGGTTGGCAATATGATGTCACCAACGGTTGCAATCTACTCACGAAAAAGAAAATGCTGGACGTTTTTGAGACGCAGTGGCGTGACGACGAACTTTGGATCGCATTAGAGTCCTAGCAATATCTGATCAGCTCACAGATCGTCGTCTTCGTTCAGCTCGGTGATAAAGCCTCCCGCGATATATCCCGCGCAAGGCACGACCAGAACAAATACGCAGGACATGATGGGGTCGAGTCCGCCTATCCAGGAAACAGGGAAGCACAGAAGCGTTGCCAAGCAAAAACCGGTAATGCCCCCAACAACGACGTTGCGTCTACCCAGCAAACGCATCACGGCAATAAAAAGGATGATTGCTCCGGCCATTGCCGCAATAAATGGATGCACATAGTGATAAAGGCCCAATCCGATGGGAAACGCAGAGAACAGCAGGAACACCTCGGTGAAGCTGAGCTGCAAACCATCTCCTTGAATCGAGTCCGAGTCGCCATCTCGCGGTTTGGCATCCACCATTTCGAATTCTCGATCATCGCGTTTACCCCGATGATAGCTCGGATATCGCTTAGAGCTTGGCATAGCAGAATGTGGTGTTCGCAGTAGCGGATTTTGAAGGACGGCCGCCCTATGATGCTAAGGATAAAAACGCTGCGAAAAAAGTGTGATCAGCCGCTAACGACCGCGTTCGCTCGCTAGCTTGCGAAATAGTAATCAGAAGCCGAGTATCAGATCCGAACAAAGCTTTTTGTCATCTTCACGTGGGGTATGTCCGCTTCCATGAATTCTTCGCCGACGATCTCGTAATCTAGTGCAAGGTAGAAGTCGACCGCAGATCTTTGAGCGTGAAACCAGATCTCTTCGAGCTGCGTTTGCTGTTGCACATATTCTTCGAAAGCGATCATGACCGCGCGGCCCACCCCTTTCCTACGCGCGTCGCTAAGAACGGCTACACGCCCGACCTTGCCGTGCTTTTCGACATCCCCCGAGAAAGCGATCTCTCTCTTTATCTGTCCAATTTCGCCTACCAGGAGAGCTACGGGGGCTATGACGACGACGGCGAGAGCTGCGGCGGCAAGAGGCTGTACCACTTGCTCAAGTCCTCCTGCGTCGAGGGCGTCGTGGTCGTGGTCACCCGTTGGTTCGGCCTCATCGAGATCGGCAACGACCGGTTCAAGCACATCAACGAGCAGGCCAGGCAATTGCTCGTCAGCCAAGGATATATCTGCGCTGGGGAAGGGTTGGAATCCCCTAATTCGACTACAAAGTCTTCTCAACAAAAGTCCCGCGACGAGGTCTCGGCCGAAGAGCGCCAGGCGGCGGTCACCGTGTGGGATCTGGATGACGGGGTGGGCAATCTGGAGTTCAACCGCGGCGCCATGTTGGGCGACCGTAAGGGACGCTTGCTCTTCGGCGGCGACCGGGGCGTCACCCGTTTTAGACCCGAGGCGATCGAGCCGTCGGCCTACCGGCCGCCGATTCGCCTCGAAGGCGTTACGGTCGTCAGCCGTCGCGGCACGCGCCGTCTCGATCTCGTTCCGGCTGATCTGCTCGAGATCGGCCCCGAGGTGACCAGCTTTACCGTCGAG
>JBCCEO010000385.1:0-7457 GCA_039030255.1 Planctomycetota bacterium
GATAAGGATAATTCCCGACATTCATCTCGCGAATATGCACGGTATCTCCAAAACGACCTTTCACCATATCAAAATTTACTTTCAGCCCTTCTCCTTCAAGATCTTGGCCATTGCAATTCCAGCATACATAGACATTTGGGTGATCAGCGACTGCAAAAATATCGCGAACCACGGGCAAGTCGCTGGTACCCTTGCCGTGAACTTCGACGCGAATCTTTTGCCCAAGTCCTTCTCCATATTCAGCGACTTCGTTGAGTGCCTTTCCGATCTGTTCAATTGTCTTTTCTTTTGACGCTCCCTTTGGAAAGCCATTGGGCTTCACCTTGACCCCCGTACCTCCACAATCGTGCATGAGCTGGATAAACTCTTTTGTTTGCTCGATGTTGGCCTTAAGCTTGGCGGGATCGTCGGAATGGTATTCACAGTTGGAACCATAACCGACCAATTCTACTTTCGAGTCTCGAAAACGCTTTCGAACGTCTTTACGTTGCTTGACCGACAGTGAGGGTTCCACACCGTGTTTGTGTTGAGTTCGAACTTCGACTCCTAAGAAACCAGACTTTTCGCAGCTGGTGATTAGTTCCTCCAGTTCCATATCCTTGCCCCAGAGATACGTTACAAGTCCCATGAACATACGTTGCTGAGGCTTGGGAGCAAAAGCGGATGCGGCGGCAGGAAGATTGGCGACGGCGAGAGCAGCTGCACTGGTGGAAATTACTTGACGCCGCGAGAGTGGCGGGAGTTTTGAAGATGTCATCGCAAAAAGCCTTAAACACGAGGAGTGAATAAGGCCCTATGCTAACACATGTTGATTTGGATTGCCCCGAAAAAGAATGCAACTAGGGCCGTACCACCTGCTGAATTTTATGGCATTCCCTTGCTCTCCCCAGGCGAATGCCCGGGTTGATAAACATAGCTCCGATCGCGCGGTTTTCTCTCTCGTTTTTTTGTATTCCGCTGTCCACCATTTTGGTTTCCCCGACTGGATCTTCGATCGCCGCCTTCGGCGGTGGCCGAGGAAACAAGGCTGCCAAAGTCGTTGGCAGATTTGAGCTCTTTATCAAGATCGAAGCTTTGCTTCCATTGGTCGAATGTTCGATCCGGCCAACTCAGCTTGGCCGCGGTGGCGGTCTGGAGCGACCGGCTCGGGCTTTTCGCATCGAATGGAGAAGCGTGAGTAGTAGAATTCCAACCATCGGAAACCTCTTGAGATGTTTTTTTTGAAAATGTATTTGCATCCTTGGCCTGTTGATTCAGCCACACGGGTAGCTTTTTGAGTTCACGAGCTTCCTTTTTGCCCGATAAACTCTGCGCGCCTGTTGTTACCAAGTCGTCAAGCGGAGTATCTGAATCCGCCCACTCCGGCATTGCCGGTGCGACAACCGAGGTACTCGGTAATGCGTTGAGACTCACACCGGACGAGATCGAGATAAGCGCGGACGGGAGAGGGTTTGCGTTTGACGCCACCGTCGACGAATTCGGTTGCGTGTCCCTAGAAAAGGATGAAACAGGCGCCGAAGAAGAGTGCACCTTCTGATTTAGCTGAGAATCATGAGCAGAGCCAGTAGCGGTAGAATCCTGCTTGGCATCCCGCAAGAATGGATAAGCGCTTACAACTCCGATACACAGAGCTGCAAAAGCACAAGTCGTCGACTTGCTTTGAGGAGTCATGGCACGTTGTCAAACTTTGGCCGAAGCCTAAGGAGACATGTCGCTGTGCCACTTCCTTGCGAAAGAGCGACTTAATAAAAATGCAACCGTTGCGAAACCATGCAACGGCGAGGGTGTTGACCCGCAGACGGGTCTTTTCGTCACCTCAGTCAGTAACAAATGAACGAAAATGACAAGTTTCCAGTCCTGCCGCTGAGTCAAAGATTCCGGTTTGGATGGCGAATATTAACGAGGAAAGGTGACTGGTGGGTTTCTGCTTCTAGCCCGAAAAAGTGCTTAAAAATGCGCTTTTCGGCTTGGACAAAGCGAGAATTATCGCGAAACCTTCATTGACTTGTGGCCAATCCCCACCCCAAAATAGGTACAGTGGTGTGGGTCCAGCCTAGAAGCTTGGCTGCCCCCAATCCATTGAATTTATTCAATCGACATTCTCCGCGTTTTCCCAGGCTCTTTTGCGGGACGGTTGAGTTTTCCAACTCTGCCTGTTTAGTATTAGCCTTCCAATGCGGACATAGCTAATAGAAACAACTAGTAGAATCAAACACAAGCGGAGTATGACAATGGACAATTATGGAAATCCTTACGCGACTTCAAGTGATAACTATGTCGCGGAGGTTGCCGAAAGGTCGGAACGCGTCGCTTTTATTCAGCGCACGTATTTGCACCTTGGCGCTGCCATCATTGCACTTGTGATCCTCGAATGCATGCTGTTCTCAATGATCGGTTCTGATGCCATTCTTCAAGCCCTAGCTCCCATTCTTCGTGGTTGGGGATGGCTAGTTTTCTTGGGTGGCTTTATGGTCGTAAGCACCGTTGCTGACTACTGGGCTCGAAACTCGACCAGCAAAGGCATGCAGTATGCCGGCCTTTCCCTTTATGTCGTTGCCGAAGCCGTCCTCTTGCTTCCCTTGCTTGCGTTCGCCAACAAAATGGATGGCAACATCGCCATCAACGCTGGTATCATCACGGCCATTGTATTTGGCGGGCTGACAGCGATGGTCTTTATCACCGGAACGGATTTCTCTGGTCTTGGCAAATTCCTGTGGGTCGGAAGCTTGGCCGCATTCGCCGTTATCGCGGCAGGCTTTGTTATGGGATTCAGCTTGGGCATCTTTTTCTGCGGAGCAATGGTACTGCTCGCGTCCGGGTACATCCTCTACCAAACATCCGGTGTCATGAGGCATTATCAAACGGATCAGCATGTGGCCGCTTCCCTAGCCTTGTTTGCTTCGGTCGCCTTGCTCTTCTGGTACGTGCTTCGCATCTTGATCGCTTTGCAGAACGACTAAGGTTCCGATTCCGGACCTTTAGGAAACTTTCCTTTGGCGCAGCAAAAAGGGCCGCTGCTTTGGTGCGGCCCTTTTCGGTTGAAATTTATCCGTTGCCCTCGGCGTCGGCGGGTCGATCGATGAAAGCTGCGACTCCGCGAAAACTACATGACAGACTTTTCCTGGGGGCACGGCCAGAATTTACCTCAGTTTAAATGGCTATCGCTTGGCACCACTCCAAGCAAGCGATTCCTATCAAGCGAACTCGCCTGGTCAAGGGCGAATGAAGCGAAGAGTACAGCTACTTCATTACCGACCTCAGACGTGAACAAACTGACGCCCGTGATCTTCTCCACTTCGAACGCGGGAATTGGCGAATCGAAAACCGTCTTCATTGGGTTCGCGACGTCACCATGGGCGAGGACAAATGCGATGCTAGATCTGGCTCTAACCCTCAGAATCTAGCCGCGTTTAGCAACACCACGCTCACCGTGCTACGATCTTACGGCTACAAGGAGATTGCCACCCTTGGAGCCTTGCCATCAAACCACAGAAACTATTCACTAGGCTAAAATTCTCAATTTGCCCTGGGATGGCAGGGAGGATCTTTGAGGTCGAAAGTATCTCCGGTCCAAAGATTTGCCGCGTGGCGCATCCTCATTGCAACTACAAAGCGATTGCTTTGCTTCTGCTTCCGTAATGAATAGCTGCTTCATTCGCCGCCCAGCGCCGTGGCACAAAGAAGAATCTTAGGGAGCGATTACTTGACGATTCCCGACTTCTAGGTCGCATGCGAACTTTTTATCGAATTTCCTCACTTTGCTGGCTGACTGATTCATCCTCTAGCTATTTCCTAGTTGTAGCCCGCGATTTGCCAACAAATCCTCTGGCGTTGCTTTCCACTTACGACATATGAGGACAAGAAAATGTTTACTGCAGCATCGGATAAACACGAATACTCTGCCCAGCCTAATGCAAGCAAAGAAATGTTTTCATGGGAAATAATTGAATCAGAGATGAATCCAATGCGAGGACCACTCTCAAAAACGAATGGCTTTATGCCTGATCCAGAGTCGGTGACAAAAGCATGCGTCGTTCTGCCTGCGGCATGGGAGAAACTCTGGAGAAATCTACCCAAATACTATATTCGCGAATCCCTCCGAGACTATTGCGAACAACATCTAGAACCAATCGACGTTGATCAACTCTATCAATCTGTCGACATTTGGTCTTTCATCAAATCTAAAAGCGTCGTTTTTAACATCGCACAAGCGTGGGTCGACTGTGCTCGTGAAATTGGCGATACCGAGGCTATGCCAGAACCTCCTGCTCTGCCTTCTGCCATTCAAGAAACGATGGAACAATTCGTCCGGATTACTGAATGCTTAGATTACTGTACCCTTGCCGACATGTGCCTAACATCTGCGGAGGTGGTTGCTGAGGACTTTGACCCTCTTCATGCACACTACGACGAACTCCAGTTGCTTTGTCCTGTAAATGGAGCTCCCACTAAGGAAGAAGAACGCTCGGGCGACCTCGAATCGGCGAGAGTGAGAGGGATCGTTGAGAATCGGTTCCACTTGATGCCAACCATAATGGAATATCGAACCAGCGATCTGCCTTCCTTGGTCGCTCAGGTTCAGAAGATGATTCATACCTATGAAAAGATCAATCACGTTGACTGTCGAAAAGGCATTGCTGAAGAGGTTGTCGCGCTCCTTGGTAAGATCAAGCAGAGCTTCTCAAGGCTCAGGGAAGCAATGACATTTGTGAAACGTGACAAAATTGATCCTGTGGTTTGGCATCGTGATGTCGTGAAGTTCACAGCAGGTTACGGCGGACACGCAGGATCATCTGGGCCGCAAACGCCAGTGATTCATCTAATTGACGCTTTCTTGGGGCGAACCGCTTATGGGTCGGAACTCGGTGAAATGATCCTAAGTGTTCGTAAACAAATCCAGCAAAACCATCAGGTGTTCGTGCGCAGTGTTGAGCTTGGACCGAATATGCGGGGCTTTGCGGCCATGCTTAGTCAAGAAGATCCGCAACACCCTGTAGTCGTCGCGTTCAACGACATGGTGGAAGAGTATGTGCGAGGCTTCCTTTCGATCCATCATGGAAAAGCAGTCATGTATGCTAACGCTGGGTTCGGTGAAACAGATACTCCACGAATTTTCACCGCAGGCACTAAATATTTTTGGCCAAACACCAATAGCGTAACCACCAAGCTAAGAAACCTTTTTACAGCCGCGAGCAATGAGAGGAGCAAAGTAAAGGTCGAAGAGTCCAGTAATGAAAATGATTGCCCGCCGGCAGGCGTAATGCGTGACCTGAAAGCGGCCGGATTCCGCTGCCCAGTTGGACTACGTTAGAAGACTTGGATTTGGTTTCTTTAATCTCTGCCATTCGCATACAGAACTAGTTTCACGTAAGGATTAACAAATGGTTGTACCAACTAGCAACCTATGGACGGCTCAATCTACTTGGACCTTCTCATTTCTTCCGCACTATGATGCATCGCAGTTCAATTTCCAAGCTCTGTTGACAGTCTTCCAAAATTTCACTCTTCGGAAAAGCCCGCAGAAACGGGGCCCTTAGGCCAATCAACACAACAACATGGGGTCACAACACTGTAGCGGTGAAACTCCTGGAAATTAAGAATTGGGGTCACAGCATGACTTTCACAACACATGCTCCACGCGGCAAATCTCACCCAGGTTGCAACTTTTTAGAAATAGCTGCTAGAAGCCATAGAACAGAGAGCGAGTTCGGTCTTCGACTATCCAAGGCTCGCGAAGTGTTTCAATTTTCTTGCGTTGCGCTGCGGAAAGAACCTTCAGTACTTCTCGCTCCATCTTAACAGTCTTCGCCAACCCCGCCTTTGTGAACGATTCGTCTCCTAACGCCAGAAACGCTGTTCGTTTTGCCTCGTGACAGCGATGGTCTTTATCACTGGAACGGACTTCTCTGGTCTTGGAAAATTCCTCTGGGTCGGAGGCTTGGCAGCATACGCTATGATCGCAGCCAGCTGTGTCATGGGATTCAGCCTGGGCATCATTTTCTGGGGAGCCATGATACTGCTCGCATCGGGCTACATCCTGTACCAAGCATCGGCTGTCATGAGGGACTATCACACGGATCAGGATGTGGCCGCTTCCTTAGCCTTGTTTACTTCGGTCGCGTTGCTCTTCTGGTACGTCCTTCGAATATTGATCGCTCTGCAAAACGACTAAAGAGAGCGTCCAGCTTTTAAATGTGCAAAAAAAGGGCCACGGTTTACCGTGGCCCTTTTTCAATTGCATTCCATTGCGGTAAGCCTAGTGTTCAAGCACAATGCCTGAAGACGGCAGACATTGCCATCGCTACATGAAGATGTAGCCTTCCTCGCCGTGCTCGTTGACATCCAAGCCCTGGCGTTCCGTGTTGGACTCGACGCGAAGGCCGATCACTACGTCGACAATCTTGAGCAAGATAAAGCTGGCCACTGCAGCGAAAACAAAGGTGACTGCCGTAGCAGCCAGCTGACCTACGATTGTTGCGTAGTTGCCTTCGATGATGCCAAGTGGATTTCCGTTATCGATATCCCAAATTGCACGGGTTGCAAAAACTCCGGTCAAAATAGCTCCCAGAGTTCCGCCCACTCCGTGAACGCCGAAAGCGTCCAACGAATCATCGTACTTCAAGGTCGACTTCACGATCGTGCAGGCCAGGTAGCAAACAATTCCGGCTGCCGCGCCCATGATTAGCGATGGCATTACATTGACAAAGCCAGCAGCGGGGGTGATGCAAACGAGTCCGGCAACGGCACCCGAACTCGCGCCCAGCAACGTTGGTTTGCCACTCTTGAGCCATTCGGCACAAGCCCAGGCAACAGCACCAGCAGCAGCTGCGAAGTGTGTGACGGCAAAGGCGCTGGATGTAATCCCATCAACGAGCAATTCGCTTCCTGCGTTGAAGCCAAACCAGCCTACCCAAAGCATGGCCGCACCAAGTGCGGTATAGGTCAAATTGTGCGGCGGCATCGGCTCTTTCCCATGCCCAATTCGTGGTCCAATAAGGATCGCTGCGATCAGCGCGGTGACTCCCGAGCTGATGTGTACAACGGTTCCACCCGCAAAATCGAGAGCTCCACCCGCGATCGCATGATCTTCGCCGAAGGCCAAGATTCCGCCGCCCCATACCCAGTGGCATAGAGGACAGTAGACGAAAGTTCCCCAAAGAATCGAGAACACAACCATAGCACTAAACTTCATCCGCTCGGCAAAAGCGCCGCAAATCAGGGCCGGCGTAATAATAAAGAACATGCCTTGGAAAAGCATGTGAGTCAGTCGTGGAATATCACCTTCCATTGGCGTCAAAGGCTCGGGCTTCGCTAAGTTCTCGCCCCAAATTCGTGCAACATCCTTCATAAACAGATAGTCAAAGTTTCCGATGTAAGGATTGCTTCCGCCAAAAGCCAGCGAATAGCCATAGATGGCCCAAATGCAAGTCATTAAGCCCATCAGGAAAATACACTGC
>JBCCEO010000386.1:0-7444 GCA_039030255.1 Planctomycetota bacterium
CGCTCAGCCTGCAGGACCAGCAGGAGCGGGATCCCCAATCAACACGACTGCCTGGGCCGGCCCTGCTTGCGCGGGATCCCCAAACAAATCATCCGCCGGAGCAGGATCGGCCGGGGCTGGATCGCCGAACAGATCGTCGGCGGGCGCAGGATCAGCGGGGGCTGGATCTGTTGGAGCTGGATCACCAAACAAATCATCTGCCGGAGCCGGATCAGCCGGGGCTGGATCGCCGAATAGATCGTCGGCAGGCGCAGGATCAGCTGGGGCTGGATCTGTTGGAGCTGGATCACCAAACAAGTCATCCGCAGGGGCAGGATCAGCAGGCGCTGGATCGCCAAATAAATCATCCGCCGGTGCTGGATCGGCTGGCGTCGGTTCAGTAGGAGTTGGTTCGGCAGGGTCACCGAACAAGTCGTCTGCTGGCGCAGGATCCGCAAGATTTAGCTCTGGCTCAGGCTCAGGCTCTGGCTCTGGCTCTGGTTCTGGCTCTGGCTCTGGCTCTGGTTCAGGCTCAGGCTCTGGCTCAGGTTCTGGCTCAGGTTCTGGCTCAGGTTCTGGCTCTGGTTCTGGCTCGGGCTCTGGCTCGGGCTCTGGCTCGGGAGCTGGTTCTGGCTCGGGCTCAGGGTCGGGAGCTGGTTCTGGCACTACCGGAAGGGTGGCCGGCTCGGTTGGCATTTCTGCTGAATCTTCAACTATCTCGATCGGCATTTCATCACAGCCGAGGACTGGAGCACAGGGATTGGGAGGGCACTCGCACTCGACTGGCTCGCAGCAAACAGGCGAGCAAGTCACAACCTCGCAACATTCCGCAGCACGTTTTTTCTTGAAGAATCCGCGTAGGCCCTTGCCCGCCCAGACCGGGTTAATGGTGAAAATGACCGCTAGAGTGGTTACGATCGAGCAACGAGTCCAGTAACGAAAACGTTTTGACATGAGGTGAGTCCCCGCTGGGCATTCAAGACAATGGAAAGGTTCAGCAATGAAGTAATTTATGCTAGTCATAGAAGTCGGGGCAAGCAAGCGACCGGATAAAACCTTTTCGCCTGGGGTATTGGGGAATTTTGGCGATCCAACGCAGGCTGGACCTGTTTTTCCGTCTGTGAGGGGCGAAGCTTAGAACCGCAGGGTCAGTAACTCAGGGCCATCAGCTTAGGCGGCAGCAATTCGGCCATCTCGGGCCTGCACGCGGCGAATCGAGAGGCGATTTCTGAGCGTTCTAATGAGTATTTTAAGAATTTGAGGCCTTTTCGGGTGAATTCTTGTAAGTACCCCGTGCAGGCAAACATCCACCATCGTTCCAAGTTTCTTCCATTGAAAAGGTTCGATGAAATGACTCCTCTTTTTAAGCTTTTCGGCAATTGCAAGCAGACCGTAACCAGAGCCAAAGACGCAAATCTCAAGCAGCGGCGGACTTTGAGACTAGAAACGCTTCAGTCCCGAATCACTTTGAACGCTGATGCTCCTGATCTTTCCGTATTGAATGACGAATTTGAAGATGCCGGGTCTTTGACCGATTGGCAGTTGATTTCCGAAACGGAAGGTTGGCAGTCGCAGCATTTCGAGACTTTCGATGTCAATCAAACAACTCCTGGGCAGCTCACGATTGCTCCACAAACATCAACTTGGTACCAGGACTATCAAGGCGACTTGGCATACAAAGAGATCGCTGGTGACTTTGAAGTTACGACTCGAGTGTCGGTGAGGGACCGAGATGATATCGGAGACAGCGATGACGACCATGTACCGAATGGCAGCACTTTTTCGTTAGGCGGCATCATGTTGCGTTCGCCGACTGAATTGACCGACGCACCGAACCAATGGCAATCCGGCAATGCCAATTTTGTTTTCTTGTCCCTTGGGCATGGCATCAATGGCTCAATGAGCTTTGAATCCAAGAACACGATCAACAGCAACTCGGCACTAGAACTGATTCCCGCCGAAGGCTCGACGGCGGAACTTTTGATACGCCGCGAAGGTAGTACGATTTCGACATTCTACCGTTATGAAGCCGAAGGCCAGTGGCAGCAGGCGGCCGAGTTTGAACGCCCTGATATGCCAGAAACTTTGCAGGTAGGTCTCGTGGGCTACAGCGACTACGGCAAGACTTCTACTTTCAGTCCTGAATACTTCAACAACAATACGTTGGTCGATACACCGGAGAACGCAGCGGCCAGTTCCAATCCGGCGGTACCCTATAATCCCGACCTGCAAGCCAGCTTCGACTATATCCGCTTTCAACGATTAGGCTTGAGTACTGTTGAAGTTGAACTAGCTGTAGTGAATCCAGGATTCGAAGACATTTCCGGTGAGAGTACTGTTGGCGAGTTTACTTTCGGTCCGCTTGCCGGCTGGGATCTCTTCGATCCTGATGGTACTACGAATGGTGGCGCCGGGCCGCAGTTCTACATTGGTACGTTGCAGCCTAGCGAATACGATGGCGAAATGCAGTATTTTCCTGGAGGTGCGTCAGAGGGGGCACGAGTAGGAATTGCGTTCAATTTTGCAGGCAGCGAAGATTTGGGAGAGTACGGCCTGCAGCAGGTGCTTGACGCTACTCTTTCGCCGAATAGCAGCTATTCCCTTTCAGTCGACATCGGCAATATCGCGACGGGGATCTCAACCAATGGCCAAGAATTCCTGTTAGGCGGATTTCCGGGCTACCGAGTCGACCTGATGGCAGGTGACACCGTGCTCGCCTCCGATAACAATAGTCTGGATGGTGAGATTCCCGAGGGTGAATTTCGAACGAGTACTGTTGAGTTTCAATCGGGGGCTGAGCATCCTCAGTTGGGTGAGCCGTTGCGAATTCGTTTGGTCAATCTGAATCTATCCTCGGACGTTCCTGGTGGCCATGATTTGGAAGTTGATTTTGATAACGTCCGACTGTCAGCAACTTTGCCTGCCTTCGGAGTAATTGGAACCCAAGAGGTCGATCATCTCGAGGTTCTGAATGTCGAGCTTCCAGCTTCCTTGCCTGGAGGTTCCGAGATAGACTACTCGGTCGCAGTGCTGAACGATTATTGGTTCGAATTGGACGGTGATATTGATCTTTCTGTGAACGCCTACGATACAGAAGGAAATCCTCTCTACTACGAAGGCTATTCTGATTTTGGTTTCAAATGGCTGCGTTCTGGCGATGGAGGATGGATGTATTTGAATGCATCGGGAGATTTGTACGATTGGCAGGGGACTGTGGCATCCAGCCCGCTAGTTGCAGATTTGGATGAATTTGTGTTCTCCGATCCATCCCTACTGCATGATGCCGTTCTAGGCGGGGCTGCGGAAATTCAGGACGACGTACTTACGCTCGATCCTCTAAATGGTTTTGACGGCTCGTACTTTGTAGCCCTTGAAAAGTCTGCTGCAGGAGCAAATGAGCGCGAGGTCATTGAGGTTGTCGTAGCGAATGACGGGCTTACGATTCCAGAGGTTGAGGATCAGGTAGCTTCGAGTGGTAGTGCTGTCCTTGTCGAACTTCCGGCGCAGACCGAATCTGGCCTAGAGATCTCCTACGATTTAGAAATCGTGGAAAACATCGCGGCGAACATTCGCGAAGAATTTGGCATTGTTGCATCGGCGGATCTGGTTGCAGGAGATTACGGCTACAATTTTCTTGGTAACGGTGAGCGATGGGTTCAGTCTAACGTGGGATGGATGTTCCTGACCGAAGTGGGAACTCTACACCAGTGGACTGGTTCTTACGCCAATAGTCCAGAAATTGCACAGCTCGACACACGTTTTCATGCGGATCCAGGATTATTGGTAGAAGCGATTGAAGTTGCTGTCACCTTCAGCTACTCGGACGGGCAATTGGAAATTCAACTCCCTACGGGCTGGACTGGTACGCTGAATATTAGGTTATCGGCCGGTGATGGTGTGAATGAGCATGAGCAAGACTTCTTCCTGCAGGTGAGCCCTGTCTAATCATTGGAGATTCTCGTTAAGATCAAGAAGGCTTCATGAATAGTGGAGTCTTCTTTTCCTTTTGTACCGTGCCAATACCCGGGATTTGAAATTGGATACGCAGCTCAGTCTCCTAGAAACGTTAAAACGCGATGGCGACAATGAATCTTGGCGGTTGCTAAGTGAATTGTATTCGCCGCTCGTTCGGCGTTGGCTCCGAAGATCGAACGTACGTATCGACGAGCTCGATGATTTGTTGCAAGAAGTTTTCCTCGTTGTGATGGATAAGATTGGCAGTTTTAAGCATGAAGCTCAGACTGGCGCCTTTAGAAATTGGCTCAAGAAAGTTACGGTGAACTGCCTTCGGAATTTTATTCGCAAAAAGGGAAACAAAGCCTTCGCGATGGGCGGAAGCGGTTTTGATGCATTCTTACACCAGTGCGAAGACCCGCAAAGTCGCATCAGCCAAATTTGGGAGGAAGAACACCGGCGTGGCGTTCTGGCCTATTTGATCAAGTCGGTGAAGCCGCGCTTTAGCGCAGCGACGTATCAAGCCTTTTATCAGACAGCAATATTGGGAAAATCAAGCCAGGAGGTGGCTGATACACTTGGGATGACCAGAGCCAGTGTGCACACCGCCAAGTCACGCGTCCTCGCCGAAATGCGACGCATGGGGCAGGGGCTGCAAGATTAGGAAGTAAACCAACTCCATTTGGCCGCTTGGCTTACGAAATATCGGCTGCGGACGCCGAGTAGTGAGCCCTTTGCCAACGTGATTCTGCGTTGAGAGCGTTTCTTGACAGTCTTCATCTTGCTATAAAAGGCGACTAGCCTGACCAATACACCAAAGCGGGGAATGTCCTTGAAGTCTCAAGAAGACCATTTGAGCCGGCTCGATTCCCTGCTGCTGAAAATCGGCTGGAGCGCCTCCGCTGCTTACCTTCTTTACTTGCAACTTGAGTTGGTTACCCCCGAGTACGCTTTCTACGGCATTTATCGAGTGAAGTTGTGGTTGGTTTCTTTCGTGAACTTGGCCATTGGAATTGGACTCGTTTTCCGGCAAATTCAATGGCGAGCGTTCAAGTTCTCCATGGCATCCATTTGCTTTCTTATGCTGCTGGTCGGTTTGCAATTGACCTTTCGGACAGTGATGCAAAACCAAACGCCATTGAAATGGGGATTCGCCCGCTCCCAGGCTCAGCTACATGCAGCCGTGTCCGAAGGCGAAATTGGTGATTCCTGCGGGTTCTATTCGATAACTGATATCGATCGCCAAAAGGAATTCACTGCGATTTATGTTTTCGGAAACAAGGGCGAGTCGGACGCTTGTGGCTTCGTGCAGGTCTCGCAGCCAGAATACGAGATCACCAGCGAAGCCTTGGGACAACAATTGGTAAGCTTTCTTCCCTTGGCCGATGGATGGTATTGTTTTTATTCCTCATACAAATGGCATAAAGTTGGTTGGTCTTAGAATACACCAACCAGGGATGCGCTACGGCAGAGGAAATCTTTCGGCCTGTCCGAGCTAGGTTGCTGCGGCGCAAGGCCCGCGGGGAAATTCATACCCGATCAATTCCGCGCCCGAAAAACCGGTTTCGAAGGCCGACCATCCAGATACTTTTCGTAGCCCTCTTCTAGCGCCAAGGCGTAAACTTGGAGCGCGCCACGAAAGGCCTCAATGGTGGCCTCAACCTCTGCTTCTCCGTGGCTATAGCTGACGACCAGTGAAGGTGCGAACACGCCGCGTTTGATCAATTCCTGCAACAGCAAAGTACGGTAGCCTTGGCAGCGATTTCCGTCGGCATCCTCCGTAACAAATATGACGTTGCAGCCTCTGCCAAGAGTATAGAAATGTTGCTGGATGCCCAATTGTTTTGCTACTGAAGTCAGCTCGGTTTTCAGAATCTCGCCGCTACGATGCATGGTTTCGATTACGGGCTCACTCAGATAAGTGTCAATCGTAGCTTGAACGGCCGCCAGAGAATGCGTTTCGGCTCCGTGAGTGTACGACAGCAAGAAGACCCGGTCTTGAGCGTGATCGAGACCTCCCAACTCCATATGCTCACGCTTACCAGCCAATGCTGCGACGGCAAATCCGTTGCCAATGGCTTTCCCGAATGTAGACAAATCTGGCTGCAAGCCGTATTCAGCTTGTGCCCCGCCGACGTTCCAACGGAAGCCAGTGATCATCTCGTCGAGAATAAACAGAGTTCCATGTTGGCGACATAGCTCTTGAACGCCCTGCAAGTATCCCGGCTCAGGCTCGTCGTAGTTGGCCGCCTCCATCATCAAAGCTGCGAATTCACCCGCGTGCTCTTCCATTATTTTTTTCAAAGCATCTAAATCGCCATATGGAAAGCGAACGATGGGCGAAGAGGCTTCGCCTGGAATTCCTGCGTTCATGGCCGTTGTTCCGATGAACCAATCGTCGACGGAAAAGAAAGGCTGCTCCTGGCACAAGAGAATTCGGTTGCGTTTGGTCTTTGCTCGTGCCAGTCGGATTGCCGCTGTCGTTGCGTCACTCCCGTTCTTGGTGAACTTGACCATATCCGCGGCAGGTAAAATGCTTAGCAGCTTTTCGGCCGTTTCAAGTTCGATACTAGCGGGGCGAGTAAAATTACAGCCCAATTGAACCTGCCGAGTTACCGCATCTAAAACAGTTGGATACGCATGGCCGAGTCCGACAGCTCGTAGGCCGATTCCGTACTCGATGAAACGATTGCCGTCGCCATCGATTGCATAGCAGCCCGAGCCCTGCGAAAAAAATCTTGGTGCATTAACTGGAAATTGATCATCGCCCTTGGCATAGGTATGAGCGCCGCCAGGAATCACCGCGTGCGCTCGCTTGCACTTTTCGATGGCTTCCGAGCTCGGCTGGCCGTGTGTACTGCCCTGCCCCGCAGCCAAATTCGTTTGCTCTGACAAGAGCTGGTGTTCTGTTAAAATCTCGGCAGCCGCCTGGTGGATACCCAAATCGAGTTTGGAACGGGAAGTAATTTCAACAAGTCCAGTTTTGCCGTCGGCCATACCTAAGTCCCAAATCAGGGCTTTCTGCAATTGCTTAGGATCAGAGATATCTGATGCAAGAGGGTACAATCCGCGTCTGCCGAGCTGCGGTTCGCAGTTGGGTGCTAAGCTTTTGAGGGTGCTGTCCTCTTCTATCGCTTCAACGATCTCGATCAAAGCTTGTAACGAATCTTCGAGGCTTTCCTGCTTCACAAAATTGGGGTTGTCGGCTGAGGTATGATATTCGGGGTAACCTGCCTCAACCGCGCGACTCAGCCGGCCAATTGGCATCTGGATTCCAGGCGAATTGAATTGTCGCTCATTGTACCCAAAGGGATCGTAATCCAGTTGCGAGTACATTCTTCCTCCCTGACGCAACACATAATCCACAACGTGGTCGATACGATGCGAACCATGACGTGTTCTCTTGTAGGTCAAGTTTCTTGGATCGCCCAAGAGCGCGAGGACTAAGCCAGCAACGGTTCGGTTGCGCAAAGTTGGGTTTCTCGCCAGCCAAGTGACGGGGCCGATGGTC